>JBOFDL010000149.1:0-10201 GCA_051646985.1 Bacteroidales bacterium
TATTGTCTTCATTGTTTTGATTATAAAATTCCTCAAAAATAAACAATATTGCTAATATAATAATATATTATTATAAATAAATTATTATTATATTGATTTATCAGAGCAAAAAAATTATTCTTCTTTTATTAGATGTGCCAAATTGGGATCATTACTGATGCGCTCCATTTCGTCTTCAACAATACGAATAACATCATTTTTAATTTGCCTATAGTTATCTTCAATTTTTTGTTCTAAAATATCGTTACCATCTTTATCTTTTAGTTCTGTAATCACAGGTAGTTTGATATATTTTTTTTCCTCTGCTTTTATTTTTTCAATATCCACCATTATTTTAGCATGGAATATATTTTGGGTCATTTCTACTCCAAAATCTTCTGCCACTGAGCCAACAAAAACTCCTTGCCTCAGGTTTGCTATTTTACCTGCAGGGATAAGGCTGTCCATTTGTGTACTGAAAGAGGTAGAGGTGTCTTGTTTGTTAATGTTCATACTTTGTCTTTGCTGTAGCACCTTGCCAAAGCGTTCTGACAAGCCTTTTGCTGTACTACCTAAAACCTGTCCTGCAAATACGTTTCCTACAGTATTTGTAATTACCTCCATTTCCTCCCTTCCATAATCTTTTGTAAGTTGACTATAATCTTGAAATCCAAGGCAAACCGCAATTTTATTTGAACGAGCAGTCCCTATCAGTCTATCTATCTTACCAAAGTACATAGTAGGAAGTTCATCAACAACAAGTCCGCAAGGTTGTTTGTCTTTCTCATTGATAATTTGCACTATTCTAAAGTTGTATAGCCCAAGTGCTGCAGCATAGATTGTCTCTCGTTTTGGATTGTTACCTAAGCAAAGAATTTTGGGGTCATCAGGATTGTTTATGTCTAAAGTGAAGTCATCTCCTGATAGTACCCAATATAGTTCCTTTGATATAATTCTTGCAAGTGGAATTTTCGCTGATGATATTTGCCCTTGTAGTTGATCTTGCGCCCCTCCCTCCCAAGCATCCATAAATGGGCTCATATAATTTTCTAACTCAGAATAGGTAGAAAGAATAGTAAAAATGTCAGTGTATTTTTTATTGAGTAATTCAATAGCATGTGGGAATGTACAGTATTTACCATTTTGGTAGATTTTCAAAAACCATATAATTGCTGCTAACAGAATAATTGGAGATTCTACGAAAAAGTCCCCTTGTTTTTTTATCCAAGTTCTATTTAGGTTCATCATTATAACGTGTGCGCTTTCAAAAGCATCTGTAATACCCTTGAGAAATGAAGGATGCAACGGATTACAGCGATGGCTTCGTGCAGGGTCATCAAAATTGATGATATAAACCTTTGGCATTTTTCCTCCATTCTTAGTATAGCCTTCAGGGTGCAGGCGAAAATGATTAAATACAATATCTGTAAGAGTTGGAAACTTAAAATCGTACACATACAAAGCATTACCATGTTCAATGAGTTGTCGAATATATTCATTGATAATAGCAAAGGATTTTCCGCTACCAGGTGTGCCCAATACATTGGTAGCTCTATGAGGATTGACAACATTAATCATTCCATCGTGCCACTTGCCTTTGTAGTAAAATTGAGATTTCAAATGAATCGTAGGAATATTTTTATTTGGATTTTCTAAAAAGCGAGTTTCTTGCATAAATGACTCATTTTCGGTATTGAAAACATCTTTCATAAGGCTGTTTTTCAAAATACGGCTGGCTAATGTTCCTGCATCCATTAAAAAGAGGTAGCCTACTGAAACTACAAGCGTATATGCAACTTCCTTATAAATATTAGGTATGTGCAACTTTAGAATCCACCAAAATCCAAAAAATAGAATAAAGCCAACTCCAAATTTTAAGCCTACTTTTCCCCAAGTTACTTCGTCGCTTTTTTTTCCTTTACTACCAAAAGCGGCAAGTAATAACAAGCCAAGACAAATAACCTGTGTTATTAAGGGGGAATTAAACAACCCTTCTGTTTTTTGGAGTTTTATAAAAAAATCATTGACTTGTTTGTGCTCCAAACCTATTGCAATAAATACACGATGGCAATACCAGTAGAAATGGATAAGTAGCGTTATGACACTTGTAATTCTAATTAGAGTAATGATTTTTGACAAAGATTTGTCATCTGTTTCTTGCATAGGTTAAGATTTTTATATGATGTATATTAAGATTTTTTTGCGACCTTAATGTGCAAGGTCAAATAAATTAGAAATGATGTCGTTTTTTCTTTTTCTTGCGTTTCTTTTTCTTGCCACCTGAAGTGGTTGTATTTGTAGTGGCAGGAGTAAATAGAGCATCAAGCATATTTGCTATTGAAATTAAGGACTCATCTATCTCCTTACTATTGCTTTCTATTTGTTCTGATTCAACTGGAATATATGTCTTTTCTGAAGTTTCTTTTGAGATTTGTTCGGGTTGCTCATTTATGGGCTTTGCAGATAAACTTTCGGCTTGTAGGTTACCTGAATTTGACGCACTTCTCCATCTCTCAAATAGAATTTGCCAAGCATTGGCTGCAAACTCTTTTCCTAATTTTGAGCCATTCAAAACAATCTTACTATTGTGGTCAACAATAGTAGCACCATATATTCTGCCAGTCTCATTTTCTCTAAAAATGATATTTAGCCCACTTTCATTAAGATGATTTTGCAACTCTTGTGGTGATGTAGATTTCTGAATGCAATTGGAAAGAATTCTTTTTATCTTGTTCCTATCAAGGTTTTTAATATTTAGTGTAGATTTTTCTATTTTGCTATCTAAAGCTTTATATCCAACTGCTTTACCAAGCGTAGATGATTTAATAGGATTAGCCAACCTCTCTCCAAAGTCATCGGTTGCAATGTAAGTTATGCCTTTATACGCTTGTCCCTCTTTTGTTTCTCCCTTTACCTCGGTTAGTTCTACATTGTACAATCCCAATAATGCTTTGTATTCATTAATAGATTGAAAACTATAGTTGCTTATAAGATGTTTGGCAATATTGCGAATTTGATAGCTAATTCTGCCTTTATCTCTTTCTACTTTTGCAGGAGTCCAAATACGATTATCCTTTTTTATATCTGCTGAATGAAGTTTGTATTCTTTTTCAATATCGTTGGTAAGTTCCTTACTCCGAAAAAAGTTGTTGCTATCATTAATTTTTTTTCCATTTTTGTCAACATTGGTAGTAACAATGTGTATGTGTTTACGCTCAATGTCTTCGTGTTTAAACACAATATAAGGCTGCTCGCCAAAGCCCATTCCTTTCATATATTTTTCTGCAATCTCTTGAAATTGCTCATTCGTTAGTTCATCTTTTGGATCAGGATTAAGAGAAATATGTACAATAGGCTTTTCTGTTCTTTGATTTTTATCTAATCTTAGATTAAAACTTTGAACAAAATCTCGCATTGAATACACTCCATTTGGATTTTCCCACACTTCATTTACGGCTAAAACACTTGCCTCTTTATCCTCTATTTTTTGCATATTATAGGTTAAAGTGCCGTACAAATTATTACCAGTACTGAATTTAGCAATCATACTTCTTCTTGAGTTTTTCATTAAAACTCGCAATGCCCTCTGATATTTTCACAAGCATTTTAGTTGTTTGTTCAAGTTCCTCGAGCATTTCTTTTGCTTTTTGTTCTCCAAAACAAGTATTAATGTGCTTGGTTACTTGGTTATAATTTACCCCAACTCTACGGTATTGTGCTGTTATTTTGCTCAACACTTCAATTATTTTATACAAAGACTCATCTGTAGTTACAACTCTAATTTCCCGACCAAAAAGAACAGAGCGTATATATTTTGAAGTGTTTTTTTGGTTAAGTTCTTCTAATTTGTTTTGGAGTAAATTGTAATCTTCAGCATTGAACCTCACTTTAATGTTATAATTGTGTTTATTGATTTTGTGAGGTCTCCCTCCTTTCCTTTGTATTTTTTCGCTCATAAACTCATTAAAAATTGAGTAAATAATAGTTTTATATAAAATTGCGACTTCGGAGCAATTTTAAGCCTCGTAGAGCAAGGAATTTTGTGTCCCACAAAATCGTTTTTGTCCCACAAAAACATACCTTGCCAACTGCTTAGTGCAGTTTTGATTTTGTCCCTAATAATTGAGGGGAATTTTGTGCTTTCATAAAATTTAGTGCGCTTGATAGTCGTTATTTGCTTTTAGGTTGCTTTTATTAGATAATAACTTGATTTACTTTGTATTAGCACTGCAACACTGTCACACTGCCATAGTTGTTCAACTTTGCATTTTAGAACTTAAATATTGTAACATTATACTGTTTTTAATTTGTTCTGTCTTTTGATTATACATATTGTAAAGCCTTTTTATTATTGCGGATTAGATTTTAAGCCTTGCAAAAACATAACTTTATTGATTTTATTTTGCAAAAATAAAAATAATATTTTGATATATTAAAATATTGATATATTTTTGCAGTCGAAATAACATTGAAAAACTATAAAGCGATTTCATTCAATGAAAGAAAAACCTATTTATATAAGTTTTGCCACTCAAAAAGGAGGAGCAGGAAAAACAGGATTTACGATTTTAGCAGCAAGTATATTACATTATACTATGGGCTATAATGTTGCAGTCATAGATTGTGACTATCCGCAAAATTCTGTGTTAAGAATGCGAACACGAGATTTAGAGCATTTGAAAAATAGTGATTTCTATAAAAACCTTGCTCATAAACAATTTACCTCCATTCAAAAGAAAATATACTCTATTATACAGTGTGATGCAAAAAGTGGATTGAGCAAGGCTACGGAATTGTGTAAGCAAGAGCCTGAACTGGATATAATTTTATTTGATTTGCCTGGCACTGTCAACCAAGAGGGAGTATTAAGCCTATTAGCTAATATGGATCACATTTTTTGCCCAATAGTTGCTGATAGAGTCGTGATGGCTAGTTCAGTAAACTTTGCCTTAGAGGTCAAAAAAAACATTATGGACACAGGAGTTGGCATTCAAAATATTTTTATGTTTTGGAATTTAGTTGATGCTCGTGAGAGAACGAATATTTACAAGGCTTATGAAGAGTTTTTGAAACAATATAACCTACCTATATTAAACACACGTATTCCATATTTAGTTCGTTTTAGAAAAGAAATTATGGATACTGAAGATGTGTTTAGATGTACTATATTTCCTGCATCTACAAACTTGCAACGAGATAGTAAAATCGGAGATTTAATTAAAGAAATTTGTAGTAAAATAAATCTAGGTAGCAATGGCTAAGCAAAAAGAGTTTGTTAATGAAGCAGAACTAATGGCAATAATGGGAGGCGGAGCAATAACTTCATCTAATGAAAAAGAAATACCTGTTTCTCCTAAAATGGAAGAAGTATCTGATACACTTGAAACATCAGAGGAGTTGGTTCATAAGCAAGATAGTAAACAGAAAAAATATGAAGATACTTTTTTGAAGGAGGGGCGTATTTCTTCAAGAAAGCAAATTACTGTAGATACGGAAACACATTATAAAATTGAAAGTATTTTACGCAAAGTATTTGATGACAAAACTCCTATTTCTATTTTTATCGACAACATTATTAATCATCATATAGAAAAATACGAGAAACACTTTAAGACACTTTTTGAGGCAAAATCGAATGAACTGTATTAGGACTTATGATTTTAGGTATTATAGTCGTTTGGATTATTCTTACTCTAATTTATTTTAGGCAAGAGATTTCATTTCTTTTGGGAAGTCCTAAAAAAAATGATGAGTCTGAAAAAATATTTCCTATTTCGGAAAGCGTTATTGGGGAAGTAAGAGATAACAAGACTTTTTTTGGTCAAGAATATCAAAATACTAATATATTAGACTCGTCAAAAGATGAAAATACAGACTCTGTAGGAGGGAGAGGGATTGAGTATTCTGAGGATATAAATCCTGATGATATTGAGATTAAGTATGAGGATGAAAGTTTTGAAAGTGCAGATGAAGAGCAAGAAAAGGAAGCTATAGAGATAGAAAAGTCTATTACTGAATTGCAAGAAGTAGTTGATATTATTACCTCTGATAGTGCGAGTGAAGAGGAGGAGTACAAGGCAGGAAAAACCTTGAAGGAATTAGATGGAACTGATTTTTTGGAGCAAATGTTGAGAAGTAACTCTAATGAGCGCATAGAATACTTATTACAAGAATTGGATAAAGTTACAGATGATATATAATTAATAATTAAACAAAATGAAAAAAAAAATTTACATGCTGGCTGCTATTGGAGCAGCAACTGTGCTATCAACTCAAGCACAAATTAGTAAAGCAAAAAGTTCTTTAACTACAGTTACAAGTGACCTTTCAGGCTTATTTGATACGGCAGTAAAGGTAATGTACGCATGTGCAGCTATTGCAGGTTTAATTGGTGCAATTACACTTTATCAGAAGTGGAATAGTGGAGATCCCAATACATCAAAATTAGTTGGAGCATGGTTTGGAGCAGCTTTATTTTTAGCAATTTCTGCAACTTTTCTTAAAACTATGTTTTTATAATAATGGTGCATTACGATATATATAGAGGAGTTGGACAAACAGTTGAATTTAAGGGCTTAAAGAGTCAATATCTCATGGCATTTGGCGGTGGACTTTCTATTGTATTTCTCTTATTTATTGTCCTTAGAACTCTCGGAGTTTCTGTATTTATCTGTGGTACTACTGCACTAATACTAAGTTGCCTATTGCTTTGGTATGTCTTTACATTTAACAAAAAATACGGACGCTTTGGGCTAATGAAAAAAAGCACACGTAGCCGTTGTCCTAGATTTATTAGTAATCGTAAATCATTTTACAATTTACTTAGTAAATAGTGCGTAATATCCTCCCCATATCTACACTTGAAAATCGCTCTCCGATTTATAAGGTTGAGAATGATTGTATTGCATCTAAGTATGGGGATATTACCTATGGCTTTAAGGTTGAACTTCCTGAATTGTTTACACTAACTTCAGAGGATTATCAAGCCCTACATTTAACATGGGTAAAGGCTATAAAAATACTACCTAATTACTCCGCATTTCATAAACAAGATTGGTATATAGAAAATACTTATACTCCATCGACAAAAGGAGATGAACCTAGTTTTTTAAGCAAGTCTTTTGAAAGACATTTTTCAGAGCGTCCATATTTGGATCATACTTGCTACTTGTTTTTAACAAAATCGACAAAAGAAAATCTGCGAAAGCAAAGTTTATTTACCTCCTTGTCTCGAGGTAGCCTTCTCCCAAGAGAGGTGCTGTCAGGAGAAGAACAAGAACTTTTTTTTGAGGCTGTTTCGCAGTTTACAAGTATTATCAACGATAGTGAGTATTTACAACTAACTCGTCTTTTAGAAAAGGACATTGTAGGAACAAGTGATAAGGCGGGGATTTTTGATAAGTATTTTGCTCTTTCGCTATCTGACGAACGAAATTTACAGGATATACAAGTTAACCCTGAGTCATTGGTAATTGGCGATAAAAAACTGTGTCTGCACACATTAGCAGATACAGAAGATTTACCATTGACCGTTGGAACAAGTATGCGTTATGAAAAACTCTCTACAGATAGGAGTGATTGCAGCCTAAGTTTTGCATCTCCTGTTGGATTAGTTTTACCCTGCAACCACATTTACAATCAGTACATATTTATAGACGATAGCAAAGAGAATTTGAGGCAGTTAGAAACTTCAGCAAAGCGAATGCACTCCTTCTCTAAATTCTCTCGTGCGAATGAAGTAAATTTCGAATGGATACGGAAATATCTGTATGCAGCAGAGGAAAAAGGGCTTCAATCCATTCGTACCCATGCTAATGTATTTGCATGGTCAAATAATGCTGGAGAGTTGCAATCTATAAAAAATGATGTTGGCGCACAAATAGCAGCGATGAACTGTACGCCACGCCATAATACGATAGATTTACCTACTTTGTTTTGGGCAGGGATACCTGGCAATGCAGCAGATTTTCCTTCAGAGGATACCTTTCACTCTTTTTTAGAGCCAGCAGTTTGCTTACTTACCCAAGAAACAAACTATCGCAGTAGTTTATCTCCATTTGGCATAAAAATGGTTGATAGGTTTAGTGGAAGACCTATTCACTTAGACTTGAGCGATGAGCCTCGTAAACGTGGATTAATTGACAATAGAAACAAGTTTATTTTAGGACCATCTGGATCAGGAAAATCATTTTTTACCAATCACATGGTACGCCAATATTATGAGCAAGGCACTCATGTTTTATTAGTGGATACAGGTAATAGTTATCAAGGGCTTTGCGAAATGGTAAATCGCAAAACATTTGGGAAAGATGGCATTTATTTTTCCTATACTGAAGACAATCCGATCGCCTTCAATCCATTCTATACTGATGATTTAAAGTTTGACATTGAGAAACGGCAAAGTTTGTGTTCTCTCATTCAGACACTTTGGAAACACACCAATGAAGAACCCACTCCAAGTGAGTTAGTCGCAATAATGCTTTCAATAAGTCTTTATATAAAAAGAATACAATCAGATGAAACTATTAAGCCTTGCTTTAATACTTACTATGAGTTTGTGCAAAAAGAGTTTAAAGAGCAGATGCAGAAACAAAAAGTAAGAGAGCAGGATTTTGACATTGAGAATTTTGAATTTGTATTAAGTCCATACTATAAAGGTGGAGATTACGACTACCTGTTAAACTCAGATAAACAAATTGACTTATTGAATGTTCGGTTTATTGTTTTTGAATTGGATAATATCAAAGACCACCCTATCCTATTCCCTGTTGTTACGTTAATGATAATGGAAGCATTTATTAATAAAATGCGACAACTGAAAGGTATTCGGAAAATGATTTTGATAGAAGAGGCATGGAAGGCAATAGCCAATCAAGGTATGGCAAACTATATCAAGTATCTATTCAAAACCGTGCGTAAATTCTTTGGAGAAGCAATAGTGGTTACACAGGAGGTAGATGATATAATCGCCTCTCCTATTGTAAAGGAAACAATTATAAAAAACTCAGACTGTAAAATTTTACTTGACCAACGCAAGTATAAAAACAAGTTTGAAGAAATACAAGCATTGTTAGGGTTGAGTGATAAGCAAAAAGCACAAGTACTCTCTATCAATCAAAATAATAATCCCGATCGTCTTTATAAAGAAGTATATATAGATTTAGGAGGCGTACACTCAGCAGTATATGCAACAGAAGTAAGTTTAGAGGAGTATTATACTTATACAACCGAAGAAACTGAAAAAGCAGAACTATTTGAAATAGCAAAACGCTTTGATGGTGATGTAGAAATGGCAATTAGAGAATTAGCAAGTAGAAAAAGAGGATAATACAGATAAAATACACTTAAGTAATGAAGAAAAACATTCTGATACTTTCCGTAATGCTCCTAGCTGGAGGTATGCTAAGAGGGCAAGCTGTTGTTAGTGATCCAGTTCACACTGCAGCAACTATTGCAGGGTTTCTCTCATCTCTAGAAGAGGCAATATTGACTACAGCAAACTTGGGAAAGCAACTTGATGAGCACAAAAAGCAAGTGGAGTTTTTGCAAGGGGCAAAAGCTTTAACCTCAGACATCAACAGAATGTTAACTCAGGCACAAGAAATATATATTGCAGGAGAGACTCTAGTTGAAATGGGAAAAAACATAGAGAGTAGTTATAAGGCGGTAACAAGTTCAGGGCAATTCTCTATTGCAGAATGTCGAGATGTTTTGGATTGGTACACCGCAACTTTACAACGTGGAGAGCGTAATGTTAGAGTCATAACCGACTATTTGAGTAAAGATAAGTGGAGAATGACAGATTATGAAAGATTGCAGGAGTTAAGAAGAAATACTGAAGAAATGCAAAAATTAAATGACAGTATTCTGAATATGAACCAAAGGCTTCGGCAAGAAGAAGTAAAGCGAAAAATGCGTGAAGAATTACGCAAACGCAATGTAATATCTCCTATTGAGAATTTTTGGTCTGCAAGGCAGTTAACTGCATTAGAGGGTTTTACATGGGGTATGGAACTCCAGTACGCTCTCTCTTCCCTTGATGTCGAAAGTGAAATAGAGAAAAGTGATACTAACACTGCCGTTAATGAGATTGTTAAGCAAATGAAAACTTATGCAAATATTTTTTACGCAATATCTGCACTGATAGGTTTAATAGGCGCATTAAGAGTCTGGAGAAAAGTTCAAAATGGAGAGGATATTGGTAAAACGATTGGAGTTTGGT
>JBOFDL010000150.1:0-23820 GCA_051646985.1 Bacteroidales bacterium
TTAATTCAAACACTCGTTCTTGCACAAAGCTCCGTACAAGAATCCTTGTCCTTTCAAAGCACCAAACTCAAGCAAAACATTCATTACTCTATTTATCTCCCAGACGACTACAATATCTCACAACGCACCTACCCTGTACTTTATCTTTTACACGGCTACGGTGACAATGAAACCAATTGGATCCAAACAGGACAAATGAAAAGCATTACCGATGCAGCCATTGCCAATAACACGGCTGTTCCTATGATTATTGTTATGCCCAATGCTTGGGACACTTGGTACATCAATCAACACGACGGAAAAGTTGACTATGAAGACATGTTTTTTGAAGAGTTCATACCTCATATAGAAAAAACTTATCGCATACGCAGTACTCAAGAAAGCCGAGCCATTGCAGGACTCTCCATGGGCGGATATGGCTCCTTACTCTACAGCCTGCGTCATCCAAGTATGTTTAGTGCTTGCGCCCCTCTAAGTGCTGCCGTATTTGATGATAGTACTATGGTTAACCGTATGGAGGGAAATTACAAAACTTTATTTGAACGCCTATTTGGCAAAGACTTAGACCACTGGAAGAAGAACAGCATATTTCAAATTATATCAGACTCTAATAAAGAAGCATTTCCAAAAACTCGTTACTACATTGACTGTGGTGACGATGATTGGCTACTTGAAGGCAACCTACAACTACAAAGGCTAATGCGAGAAAAAAATTTGAATTATGAATTCCGTGTACGTGATGGAGGACATACATGGATATATTGGCGGTCAGTTCTTCCCGAAGTCCTACATTTCGTAAGCGACTCTTTTAGCAGGAGATAATATGTTTAGAACAAAAATCAAAATTCCTCTGTAAACAGGAATTTTCTATTACAATCTCTCCCACACTTGCGTTTGCCCAAGAAACCCTTTTAAATCAAGAGAAGCACGCAAATGTAACTTCCTTTCGCCATCCGTTAATTTAGCCTTACAATAATAAATCTTTCCAGTCTCAGGGTCAAGAATTTCTCCATCAACATACTCTTTTCCATCATATCTTAACTTTGTAAGTATTTGCATCCCCTGTACCAATTCGTTCTTCAAATTACCTAGGCATTGCTTGCATCTTGTATTCTTCGATTTCGTAATGAGTTCCTCTACTCTCCCATGATACACATTATTCACTCTAAAAATACTTATAATAGAGGTTACAGTCCCCTTTTCATCAATCGTCCTCCACTGTCCTTCAATTGGATTAGCAAAAGTCACAAACCAACTAAAAAACAGTAATAATCCTATAGTCGTACGCCTCATCTCTTTATTATTTCTTTAATATTAAAAAACCGCTCTCATATAAATATGAAAGCGGTTATCATTATCTATTTATTGATTTAAAAAACTACAGCCCCGATGTAGTAACTAATTTACGTGTAGAATAGTTAATTTTCAAAGCACTACTTTTTCTTAATTCCTGCTTTACATCAGTAACAACTCCCATACGAGTATCCTTATCTACCTTTAGTGAAGTCGTCATAAATTGACGGTCAGACTCATTCCGAGCTTCCCTCTCCGAGGCAATAAAGTCTCGAATATCATTTAACGATTTATAAGTATCATTAAGCTGAATACGAGGTTCTGTACCATATTTATTTTGATACGCTTTAATAGGAGGTCCTATGTATATATAACTCACCAAAGATTTACGCTCCAATTTCGACCATTCAGTTGCCTCAGGCATAATAACTTTTACCAACACTTCTCCTTTTCGCATTGTAGTACTTACCATAAAGAAGAACAGTAACATAAATACAACATCAGGAAGGGATGCTGTAGATATTGCAGTCATTCCACCTTTTTTCTTACGCCCAAAATTTGCCATTCTTATTTCCCTCCAATATTTTTAGGTTCAGCTTCTGAAATACGTTGAGGATAAACCTGTTTTACCAATTCTTGTTGGTCTTCAAACAAAAGATTAAATTTTTTACCATATTGCTGCATTGCAAACTCATCACGAAGTTCACTATAAGCGGCAATAAGTTCATTTTGTACTTTAATGTACATTTGATAACTTGTTCCTCTATCATTTTGCAAAGAAATAACCCCTTTAGAAGTCATCATTTTCCCTAATCCATCAATATTCTTCTGCTCTTGCTCAGACATTTTCGAATTTCCCGATGGATTGGCAATAAATTCCATCGTTTTTGCCCTCAATTGACTTACATCAGTAGGTTCTCCATTTACCAAAAGTCTATCACTTGCATTAACTAATACTGCGAACACATTTCGCTTATTAACTTTAGAATCTTCTGTTTTTTGATTTTTATCAGGTATAGGTGGTAGTTTTCGCAATAAGCCTGTATCTACGTCCATAGTAGTAGTTACAAGGAAGAAGACAAGTAGCAAGAAGGCAATATCTGCCGTTGAACCAGCATTAATTTCTTGTAGTTGTCGTTTTGCCATAATTTTTATGTAAAAAGATGTACTATTATATTTGATTTAATTACTTAAGCGTATTTCGTACACTTCCGTATATAATACTTGCAATAGCACAAAAGGCTAAGAAGTACATAGCATAAATACTTGTTTCACTCCAACGAATTGCACTTGCTGAGGTAATACGCTCCAACTCTGGATCAAGTCCCACTGCAGTTGGAGAAGACATTATATAACACAAGAATGTCAATACAACTACGCCTGCTAATACTAACAATACAAATTTGACTTGTTTAGGATGCTCAAGCAATCCATACAAATAGAAACCTCCGACAGAAACAACAGTTACTCCCGCTAAAAAATAGGCAAAGAATAATAAAATATCTGGGCCAATAGCATTGGTATAAAATAACACCGAGATTAATGCTGCAAGTAGCAATAACGCTATTTTTATGTAATTTAACAACTTCATGAGATGTTAGTTTTTAAGATTATACTTTACCAAAATATCTATCAATGAAATTGAGGCATCTTCCATACTATTTGTAATTGAATCAATTTTTCCCAATAGGTAGTTATAAAAAATCTGAAGAATAATTGCAACAATAAGACCTGCAACTGTAGTAATAAGTGCAACTTTAATACCTCCTGCTACAACTGTGGGAGAAATATCTCCAGCAGCTTGAATTGCGTCAAATGCTCCAATCATACCGATAACTGTACCCAAAAATCCAAGCATAGGTGCAATTGAAATAAATAGTGAAATCCAACTTAGACCGTTTTCGAGTTGTGCTGTTTGTATTCCTCCATACGCAATTACAGATTTTTCGACTACATCAATACCTTCATTCGATCGATCCAATCCTTGGTAAAAAATACTTGCAACAGGACCTCTTGTATTACGACAAACTTCCTTAGCAGCATCAACGCCTCCTTCCTTCAAGGCAGTTTCTACTTTAATCAGCAGTTTTTCAGTATTAGTTGTTGCTAAATTAAGGTAAATAATACGCTCAATTGCTAAGGCTAATCCTAAAATTAAACACAAAAGTACGGTTGCCATAAAACCTGGACCACCTTCAATAAATTTAGTTTTAAGTTGTTGGTGAATTGGGACTTCATTTTCCATAGTTGCAGATGTCATTGCTTCTGCACCAACAGCTACAGTAGTTGCAGTATCTACAAGTGCTTCTGTCGCGTTCTCCGTTTGAGCAAACAGAGAGTTTAAAGAAAGAATCAATGCGCTACATAGCGCAAACAAAGTGAAAAACTTTTTCATAACAAGTTTTGTTTTTAAGAAATTTATTTGTTTTTACTAAAAGGGTTAAACCTATATCGAGGAGCTAAGTTAATGTATTTTTATGAAATGCAATGCAAAAAATAAATTTATTTCTCCTTCCTGCCACATATATATATGATTGTCAATACATTTATGTAATATAAAAGAAGTGATTCCAGTTTTATTTCATCAGTACAGATAAAATGGAATGAGAGTGTTGTCTAAAGATACTTCTCGGTTAAATCCTATATTAACAATCAGGTGATTCCTTTTCAACAAAATCGACCAATAATTAGGTTTATTTTTGCGAGATTGCGTACATTTGTGAAGTTCTATCTTAATCATAGTATGAATAATAAAGAGGTTGACTTTTTGGTTATAGGCTCTGGAGCAGCAGGACTTTCGTACGCTCTCAAAGTGGCGAATAAGGGTAGAGTTCTAATTATTGCTAAAAATAATATTGAGCAAACTAACACAAATTTTGCTCAAGGAGGTATTTCTGCTGTTACTTACGAGCCCGACTCGCTCCAAAAACATATTAATGACACACTTGTGTGTGGTGCAGGAATGTGTACTGAGGAAATTGTTAAAATGGTGGTTGAACAAGCTCCCGTCGAGATTAAACAACTTGTAAAATGGGGGACTACATTTGATCGCAATGAAGATGGCAGTTATGATCTTGCTCGTGAAGGCGGTCATAGCGAATATCGCATTCTACATCACAAGGACAATACAGGCGCAGAGATTCAACGCTCACTAATGGCACTTGTAAAAGAGCATAAAAATATTGAGATTCTTGAACATCACTTTGCAATTGATTTGATTACACCTCATCATTTAGGGAAAATAGTTCGCCGACATCAATCTGACATTGAATGTTTTGGAGCCTATGTTCTCAATCTAAAAACGCAAAAGGTTGGCACATTTTTAGCAAAAGTCACAGTACTTGCAACTGGAGGCACAGGAAATGTGTACCATACCACAACAAATCCTGCTGTAGCAACAGGCGATGGAATTGCTATGGCGTATCGTGCTAAGGGAGTGGTTGAAAATATGGCATTTGTTCAGTTTCATCCTACAGCCTTATATGATCCTACAGAGCGTCCCTCTTTTTTAATTACAGAGGCAATGCGTGGATTTGGCGGAATTTTACGTACGCAAGATGGCAAAGAATTTATGAAAAAATACGATACAAGGGCTCAACTCGCCCCTCGCGATATTGTAGCACGAGCCATTGATAATGAAATGAAAATACGTGGCGATGATTATGTATATCTTGACATTACACACAAATCTGCGAATGAAATCATTAAACATTTTCCAAATATTTACCAAAAATGTCTTTCAATTGGCATTAACATCACCAAGGATTTAATTCCTGTTGCTCCTGCAGCCCATTATATGTGCGGAGGCGTGAAAGTAGATAGGAATGGGCTGTCAAGTCTTAAAAATTTATATGCTATAGGAGAAACCTCCTGCACAGGCTTACACGGAGCGAATCGACTTGCCTCCAACTCTCTTATCGAAGCTCTAGTATATGCAGACTGTGCGGCAAAGCATTCGCAAGATGCAGTAACCAAGAACTCTTTCCAAAAAGGCATCCCAAATTGGGATTATGAGGGGACATCAAACCCTGAGGAAATGGTGCTAATTACACAAAGTTACAAAGAGGTACAGCAAATCATGAGTTATTATGTGGGTATTGTTCGCTCCAACATGCGCCTAGAACGAGCGCTTGCTCGATTGAGCACGCTACACAAAGAAACAGAACAACTGTATCGCAA
Organism: Bacteroidales bacterium; assembly: GCA_051646985.1. GTDB lineage: Bacteria > Bacteroidota > Bacteroidia > Bacteroidales > UBA932 > JAITMY01. The sequence continues at coordinate 5,473 of JBOFDL010000150.1, forward strand.
TTCTACCCTTACGCAAAATCTTTGTGAACTTAGAAATTTAATACAAGTAGGCTATCTCATTATTAAAGAAGCTGCAGCATTACGAGAAAGTTGCGGATTGCATTATTCAATTGATTATCCTCAAAAGGGAAATGCACTTCTCCATTAAAAGAAAGTTTATTTGTGCACTAACCAATTAATTTTTACTTTTGCACGGCAATGAAGAAACAATTAGCCATCATTCCCACCTATAATGAGCGAGAAAATGCAGAAGCAATTATTCGTGCGGTATTTTCACTATCTATCCCTTTTGATATATTGATTATTGATGACGGTTCGCCTGATGGAACTGCCGACATCGTAAAAAGATTACAGACAGAATTTAATGGGCGCCTTCATTTATTAGAGCGCACTGGGAAACTTGGATTAGGGACAGCCTATATTCTAGGCTTCAAATGGGGCTTAACGAATGGCTATGACTATATTTGTGAAATGGATGCTGATTTTTCCCATAATCCCAATGATTTAATTCATTTAGTTGAAGCTTGCAATCAAGGAGCAGACCTTGCAATTGGCTCCCGTTATATTACTGGAGTTAACGTCGTGAATTGGCCGATGAAGCGAGTAATAATATCATACTTTGGGTCAGCATATGTGCGTTTTATATTAGGAATTAAAATTCGTGATATGACCGCTGGATTTAAGTGCTATACTCGTCAAGTACTTGAAGTGATTGATTTTGAACGCTTACAAATGAAAGGCTACGGCTTTCAAATAGAAATGAAGTACACCGCAATTTGTCTAGGCTTTAAGGTGACAGAAATCCCCATTATCTTTGTTGACCGTAAGTTGGGTAGTACAAAAATGAGTGGCGGTATTTTTCGTGAAGCACTTTGGGGTGTATTTAAATTAAAATTTCGCAAGATAAAGCCTAAAAAGTAATCCTCTCCTTACATCTCTCTATAGTAAAAGCACAATGCACTTTGCCACATGAAAATACTCATCAAAAATGCAAGCATTTTTAACGAGAATACTTCATTTGAAGGGAGTCTCTTGCTTAATGAGCAAAAAATTGAACATATTTTTCAGGCACATCAAATAATTCCGTCCAGTATTGAGGATAACGCAAGGATTATAAATGCCAAAGGCTCAATTTTACTACCTGGGGTAATTGATACACACGTTCACTTTCGAGAACCAGGACTTACGCATAAAGCCAACTGGCAAACTGAAAGTTTTGCTGCTGCTGCAGGAGGGGTTACTTCGGTTGCAGACATGCCAAATACAATTCCCACTACCATATCCATAAAAGCATTGGAGGAAAAATGTGATATTGCGCAGAAAAATAGTATTGTCAACTTTGCTTGCTTTTTTGGAGCAACTAAAGATAATTTATCTCAAATACCTCGATTATCTCCCAAACAAGCAATTGGCGTAAAAGTTTTTATGGGTTCAAGTACAGGCGATATGCTTCTTGCAAGTGAAAAACATATTGAACAACTTTTTGCAGAATGCCCTCTACCATTAGTTGCACATTGCGAGGACGATGCTATAATACAAACCAATCTCCAAAAAGCAATTGCACAATTCGGAAACAACATCCCTTTTATCCAGCACGCAACAATTCGCAGTGTAGAGTCCTGTTTAAGAGCCACAGATAAAGCCATTCGTTTAGCCATGAAATATGGCACAAAACTACATATTGCACATCTTTCAACAGCAGAAGAGATTTCTCTCTTAGAGGCAAACAATTCTCGTATTACCGCCGAAGTTGGGGCACAATATTTATGGTTTTGCGATAATGACTATAAAACGCGAGAAGCGTTTCTTAAATGTAATCCTTCCATTAAAGATAGTAAAGCTCGTGATGCACTACGCAAAGCTCTTATATCAGGACACATTAGCAGTATTGCCTCCGACCATGCGCCACATACGCTTTCGGAGAAACAATGTTCATATCTTGATGCGCCTTCAGGACTTCCTTCTATACAGCACGCTCTTTTGGCAATGCTAGAAATGGCAAAAAATGGAGAATTCTCAATAGAAACAATCGTTGAAAAAATGTGCCATGCACCTGCTCGCATATTTAACATCGCAAATCGAGGTTTTATTCGCACAAATTATTCTGCTGATTTGTGTTTACTAAAACCTTGCACCCCATGGCATGTTAATCCATCAAACACCCTTCACGGTTGTAAATGGAGTGCCTTTGATAATCAGCAATTCTCTCATCAAATAACACATTGCTTCATAAATGGGCATTTATCGTATGAGTTAGGCACATTCAATAGCACTATAAAAGGAGTTCCCTTATAACGTTGCAGATATAGAAATTAGCGTGAGAATAGGAACAAGTAGTGAGCAACGAAAAGACAGCATTTCAATCTAGATGATAGGCTCTAACACAGCGAATAGTCATAGCATAACCTCCAAGACTATGCATATAACAATAACGTCTCCAATAATCTAGATATAAACTTTCAGGAATTGTAGAAGAGCGCAAATCACAAGCACTTCCAACATTTTGATAATAATTCGTGGTACTACTACCATGATAAAGTCGCCCGGCAGGTAATAGCGAAAAACCATAATAATCCATTGCTCTTGTCCCATGGTGCCGTTTTGAACCTATACTATACCACATCCAAGTAGGCTTTGTTGCTGTTGCAAATAAACTATCAACAGGTGCAGTCATACGATCACTCAAGGTAGAACGTAATAATAAGGGAATATCTGTTTCAAAAGCTGATGGGTCATGTATATTCCCTGGTGCAGAATTATGTAAATGATGACAAGGCGCTTCCGCCACACTATGTTGTGGCACCGGAGTTTGTGCCTTAGTGTCATCTGTACACCCTCCTACTTTATTTGCCATTACAGCGATATCTTTACGTCCAGGAATAACCCAGCCGGTTGGACAAATACCCTGTGCTATGCTATACGCATTATTACCAGTATGAGTATCTTGTGTAGGCGACATTCCATTACGAGACATACTTGTAGGATGTCCATAAGATGCTCCGTATGTATTACATGCTTCTGCAATATTGGTAGGAGTATTAGGCTGAACAGGGATAGTATTTCCCATAGATGATGGAATTCCATTAAAACTTCGTCCATTTGGACAATAATAAGTGCCAAGGACTGCTGTCTCAACCCCTGAGTTAAGATTGTTAATTAAATTCTTTGTATAATTAAGATTTTGTGCAAACCACCAACGCCCATGTCCTTTGTTGTAGGATGCAATATGAGGCATGGTTACCATACGATAGATTTTACAATCCCGATGGTCAACCATAAAGCCTTCCCAGTTCTTTGCACCCCCTGTGCGTTTTGTACAGGCTAAGAGGTCAAAGTTTACGTTATTATATGGGCAATCAGGATGGATACTCGTACTATCCACTATTACATCTGAACCTGCGGCTCCGCAGCCTTTGCACGAAAAGAAGGTTTGGTATCTTGAGACTACTCGGATTTTGGCTTCATTGGCAGCTATCGTATCGTCATTGTTGAGGTTAAAGCGTAGGCGATAACCCCCTGCTGTGGGCTCGCTCAAGATAAAACTGTCGGCAGAGATTTTACAGTTCTTTTGATTGTTCAGCAAACTGTCAATCTTTACTTTGCGCCCTCCTATAGAATCTGTTCCGTAGTATAACCAAAATTCTGCGGCATCTGAAAAGCAGGTTTGTTTATCGTACATTATCTCTACAAAGAGTTTCTTGTTGGTAAGGTCAGCGTTATTCCAAAGTACCGAAAAGGCGGGTTTCTTAAAAGATTCTGCGGTTTGTCCGTAACGTTGTCCAAAGGTAAAGGCAACCGCTGTTAAGTATAGTGCAATACTGATTACAAGACGCTTGTTATAAATGATGTTCATTATGAAAATTTATTTTACTAATTAGATAATATATTCATTTACTTTCTCAAAAAACGCCACAAAGGTAAAAAAAATACGAATAAACAAGTAAGCAATACAAAAATTTACTCCCCTCCTAGCGAACTTGATTCAGCATCTCTTGTTTAGGGATGCTTAAGGGAGGAGTAGGCTTCCCTTTTGGATTTGCTCTTCGTGGTGGGAGATACCGTGTCAAGCACGGTATGACGAATAAAGAGGAACAGGGGCATTGCATAGTAAATGTACGCACTGACGTGATTAAAGGACAAGCATTCTCCAATGCTCTAAAAGCACAAAGCGCAGTATGTGTTACATACTGCGCTTTGTGCGCTTAAAAAAAACACCTTCACTCCTTAAAATTATAGCCCTCCGATGAAAAACAATAACTAACTAATTAACAAACTAAAAGGACTCTAAACTAAACTGTGAAGGTAAAGGGTTTTAATATTACTACTTCCAAGTCATAGTTACATTATTATTATGTCCATTATTTGCAAGATTTTTATCCCATCTATCTTTCATCCCAGTGGGAGCAGTAACCATAAGTTGGTTACTACCCTGGCTTCCCATATTCATATTATAATCGTGATATCTTGCAGGATCGAAAACGTCCATCAAATCTAAGGTAGTTAATTTGTTTTCATTACCATACAGAGTACGTAACTTTCGATTTTTCGGCAACTTAAGGGAGGTAATGCCATAGTTAGAAAATACCTGAACAGCTACTAATGCTACATTTTTACTTAAATCTACCTCACCTGAAATTCTAGAAAGATAACAAGCAACTTCCTCTAACTTCGTAAACAACTCAATACCTTTAATATTGCCTTCCATACTCTTGTTGATGATCTCCATTTTCGTTAGATTTAGTCCCGTCGAATTGAGTTTATGATAATATTTCCCATTATCTGTATAATAATAACTACTAGAGGTTGAAGTATAGCCTCTATTAACCACCCAATTTCTAAAGTTCGCATTAGGAAATTCTCCTCCATCAACCTTATATCTTGCTTCAAGAGTCTTGTTCGTTGTTAAATTGAGGACATTATAACTTGTGCTAGATGAGACCTGATTACTACCCTCATACCAACCTTCAAAAATGAGCATACTGTGTGATTTAGAAGTGGTTACTGTAACATTTGACCCCGAAGGTTTTGCTCCTGCTCCAGTTACTGTCACGGCAGTTATATGGCTTTGTGTAATCGTTAACTTCACATCCCATACTGCATATAGTGTGGTGTTGGCAGTAGGGGTAAATCTTGCTCCTATTGCATATTGAGGTGTTGATGCTGTGGAGGAGGTGGACCAACCAAGAAGTTCATTTTTTGTTGGATGCTTCAAAGTTCCTTGTCCAGGCACAATAGTAGATGAGCCCTTGAATATTTCAGAAATCGCGTTTCCTCCTCCGCCATTTGCATTATATACTATGATGTAGGTGTCAAATTCCATATCTCCTTGGTCTGCAAAGATATCTCGCACACAGCGACTAACAAAGGCGTCTTTAATGTCTGTAGAGGAGGTTCTGATATTATTATGGTCGTACTTATAAAGGACTCTATCTCCACGCGTTGCACTTGCCGTAGAACTCCAGGTATGCCCCTCTTCTGGGTTAAGGAATTTAAGGTAACTTTTATGTAAAGATGAGGCGGGTTGTGCTGAGAAGCCATAGTAGTCTATGGCTCGCGAACCATGCGAGCGTTTTGAGCCAACACCATACCAAGGCCAAACGGGATTAGTGGCGGTAATAAAGACACTGTCGATGAGTGTTTTTTTACTGCTCAATACACTCCGAAGTATGGCTGGAAGATTTGTTTGATAGCCTGTAGGGTTGTGGTGTTCGTCTCCAGCAGGTGAATTACTTAAATGATGACAGGGGGCATTTACTATCGAGTTATCAGCAACGCCGGTTTGTGCTAAATCATCATCCTTACAGCCGGCTACTTTATTAAACATTACTCCAAAGTCCTTACGCCCTGGCACAACCCAACCTATAGGACATATACCTTGAGCGATACTCCAAGCATCAATTTCTGTGGATTGGTCTGTTGTAAGGCTCACTCCATTGCGGGACATTAGAGTTTGATGGGCATACATTGCTCCATAGGTTTTACATGCGGTTTCTCCGCCAGAGACTTCCGTCGAACAACGCGAGGTAACTGCTTGAGGAACACCTCCAAAACTCGAAGAGCCCATACACCAATAAGTACCTAATCCTCCATCTGTAGGCGCGTCTTTGTTCATTATTAGATTTTTGGTATAATTCAGATTTTGTGCCAACCACCAACGTCCTTGTCCATTGTTGTATTCACTAAGAAAAGGCATTGCTACGGCACGATATATTTTACAGTCTCGATGATCGATAATAAAGGCTTCCCAGTTGTTTGCACCACCTGTACGTTGGGTACATGCCAAGAGGTCATAGTTTTCGTTATTGTAAGGACAATTAGGATTTATGCTGTTACTCTCAATGCTTATATCAGAGCCTGCTGCTCCGCAGCCTTTGCACGAGAAGAAGGCTTGGTACTTAGAAACGACTCGTATGCGAACACTATCAGAGGCAACCGTATCTGCATTGCTCAATGCAAAGCGCAAACGATATCCCCCTGCTGTGGGATTGCTCAAGGTAAAACTGTCGGTTGAGATGGTGCAGTTATTGGCATTGTTGAGAAGACTGTCGATTTTTATTGGTCGTCCAACGGCATCATTTTTTGAGTATATCCAAAACTCTGCAGCATCTTGAAAGCAACTGTTCTTTTGGTACATAATCTCTATGTAGAGTTTTTTGGTCGCTAAATCGACATTATTCCAAAGTACCGAGAAGGTTAAATCTCCTAAGGGTTGACGGTCTCGAGGTGCTTGTCCAAGGAGCGAGGAGAGGAATAGTGATTGGAGGATAAATATGAATAATATACGATTGAGTCGTGGTATGATAAAGGAACTCATCGTTTTAATGGAGGGGATTGTATTTTTATATTCGAGACTCATTAATTTGTGTGGTTTAACGGTTAAAAGGCTCATAAGTTTTTTCATGTGTAATATGTACATTTGAGGCTATTGCTGCTTTCGGGGAGTTATGCTGGCAAGAGTTTAGATAAAAGTGTAAGCTTCGGGACATCCCGAAAGTTTGTCAGGAGACTAAAGTGTAGCCTTCGGGGCTTCCCGAAGGGTTGTCTAAAGACTAAAGTGTAACTTTCGGGGCTTCCCGAAGGGTTGTCTGAAGGCTGAAGTGTAGCTTTCGTGGCTTCCCGAAGGGCTGTCCAAAGACTAAAGTATAGCTTTCGGGATATGCCGACGATGGGTCTTAACATGAAAGTGTAAACATTAGCCAAGATGAAGAACGGCAATATAGTGTGAGATTGTGTCATCCTATTTTTGTTTCAACGGCAAAAGTAAAGCGAATTTTTGAATAATACGAAGTTCTTTAGTATTATTAAATATTCACTTTTGCCGATTTTTGTTCTTGTCAAATTAAGTTGTACTTTTGCCGGCTTCATAAAAAACCCATTATTGTACAGACTGTATATGATTATATTTTCTCGTTTCATTCATTTACCCTCTTTTTTTTTATTGCTTGTGTGCGTGTTTACGCATTGTGGATTGTTGGGACAAGAGTTCATTAACATTGGGCAAATGCACAAATTGCACTCAAAGGTATTGAACGAGGAGCGTAGTATTCAAGTCTATCTTCCCGAAGGTTATGATGCCCCTATGGACACCATGAATCGTTATTCTGTTATGTATTTACTGGATGGGGATTTGTACTTTCACAGCATTACAGGGCTTCAAAAAGCCTTGTCCAGTGGACGAACCCCTCTTATCTCTAAGTGTATTGTTGTAGGGATTGTCAGTAAAAATAGAGCGTATGATTTTACACCCATTGCATCTGCTTATGGTCGTGATGGAAAACGAAGTAAAAATCAACCTATTGTGGGAGGTAATGCCCAAAACTTCTCAAGTTTTTTGCAGACAGAACTGCGTAATTTTGTTGATTCTTTATATCGCAGTAATGGGCATAATATTCTTTGGGGACATTCCCTGGGGGGCTTGTTCGTTATACACGCCTTACTTACAGATGCTCGTTGGTTTGACACCTACATTGCTTTAGACCCTAGTTTGTGGTGGGACAATGCCTTTTTGTTGTCGAAACACGATAGTTTAATGAGTAAAACCCCAAGATTCTTTGGCAAAAAACTCTATGTCGCCGTAGCGGGTAAAACGCGTGCCGAAAATGGTTCCATACATCGTCCCGTAATGTTGCAATTTTTTGAAAAAAACTTGCCCCTCTATCAAAAATACGGATTGTTTTATAAGACTCAAATCTTCCCTGATGATGACCATGGAAGTATTATCCTTCCTTCCAGTATTGCAGCCTTTCGTAATTTAGGAAAGCGTCCCTAATGCCTCTCTATAAGGAGTTCTAATCCCCTTTACGGCAAAACACCCCCACTTTTCCACTCACACAATTCCATGAAAAAAGTTATCTTTGCAAAACAAATTTTCAACCCCTTAAGCCTTATCCTACTATGCTTACGCTAAAAACCATTCGAGAACAAACCGATGTAGTCATAGAACGTCTTGCCGTAAAAAACTGTCAAGCAGCTCCCATAATACAAGAAATCATCGCCCTTGACGATAAACGCAAAGCAACCCAAACAAACCTTGATGCTAATTTAGCACAACAAAACGCCATTGCCCGAGAAATAGGAGCTTTGATGAAAGAGGGTAAAAAACAAGAAGCCGATGTTTCCAAAAATCAAGTGGCAGACCTTAAAATCAAGTCCACAGAATTAGACCAACAATTAGCCGAAGTGGAACAGGCATTGAACAACAAAATTGTTCAACTCCCTAACCTTCCCAGCCCTGAAGTACCCGAAGGCAAAGTTGCCGAGGATAACGTAGAAGTGCGTAGTGGAGGCACTATTCCCAGCCTTGATGCAAGTGCCGTACCCCATTGGGACTTAGCCACACAGTACGATATTATCGACTTTGAATTAGGCAATAAACTTACTGGCGCAGGATTTCCAGTCTATAAAGGCAAGGGAGCAAAGTTGCAACGTGCCCTTATCTCCTTCTTTTTAGACCAAAATACCGCAGCAGGATACAATGAAGTACTGCCTCCCCATATGGTCAACTCCGAATCGGGATTTGGGACAGGACAATTGCCCGATAAAGAAGGACAAATGTATCATGCCACCACAGATGATTTTTATCTCATTCCAACCGCAGAAGTACCCGTAACCAACATTTACCGGAATGTCATCTTAAATCAAGCAGAATTACCCATCAAACTAACCGCCTACACCCCTTGCTTTCGCCGTGAGGCAGGCTCATATGGTAAAGATGTAAGAGGATTAAACCGCCTACATCAATTTGACAAGGTGGAAATCGTGCGCTTTGAATTGCCCGAAAACTCATACAAAGCCCTCGATGAAATGGTGAAGCACGTAGAGGGAATTGTACAAAAACTTGAACTCCCCTATCGTATCCTTAAGCTTTGTGGTGGAGACATGAGTTTTACCTCTGCACTTACCTTCGACTTTGAGGTATATTCTGCAGCACAAAACAAATGGCTAGAGGTTAGTTCTGTTTCCAACTTTGAGAACTTTCAAGCCAATCGCCTCAAGTGTCGTTATCGTACCGAAACTAAAAAAACAGAACTCGTACATACCCTCAATGGCAGTGCGCTTGCCCTTCCTCGTATTGTGGCAGCTCTTTTAGAAAACAATCAAACTCCTAAAGGTATTCGTATCCCCAAAGCCCTTGTGCCATATACAGGCTTTGAATATATTTAACGCCCATATATGCTCGTATTTTCAGAGAGAACAAGTACTACATTAGATTGTGCAATAAAATTTTACTACCTTTGCGCCACTTATTATAAAAAAAATATCTTATAGAGATGCAGCTTCAACAACGAACTGTAAAAACAGCAATAAACTTCGAGGGAAAAGGCTTACACACAGGCCTAATGGTAAGTATGACCATTTGTCCCGCACCACCCTCTCATGGCATTAAATTTCAACGTGTTGACTTAGATGAGCAACCTATCATCGCTGCCCTTGCCGAGTATGTTACAGATACCTCACGAGGTACCACCATCGAGCAGAATGGCGTACGAGTTGCTACCATCGAACACGTTATGGCAGCCCTCTTCTCTTTAGGCATTGATAATGCACTTATTCAGATTAATGCCCCAGAAACCCCTATCTTAGATGGTAGCGCACGGCAATATGTTGCAAAACTTAAAGATGAAGTAGAGGAACAAGATGAAGTACGCAAGTATTTTGAAGTTACTGAAAAGGTAGTCTTGCGTGATGAAAACAAGAAAGTAGAAATTGTTCTTTATCCAGATGACCATTTTAGCGTTAATGTCAATATTGATTTTAACTCAAAAGTACTTGGCTGTCAATACGCAAGTATTAATTCCGCAGAAGAAGTACAAACTGAAATTGCCCCTTGTCGTACTTTTGTATTCTTCCATGAATTAGAGTTTTTGCGCAAAAACAACCTCATCAAAGGAGGAGATGTAGATAATGCAATTATTATTGTTGAAAAAGAGGTTACTCCAACCGATGTGGAACGCATTGCACATCTATTCAATAAACCCAGCATCGAACGTATGCCAGAAGGTTATTTAAATAATCTCGAATTACGCTTTGATAATGAACCCGCTCGCCATAAATTACTCGACTTAGTAGGCGATTTGATGTTAGTTGGTATGCCCATCAAAGGTAAAATCATTGCCACACGTCCAGGGCATTTGAGCAATACAGAATTTGCAAAAGAATTGCGAAAGTTACTCAAAAAGCAATTAACCAAATCAATTGCCCCAAAGTATAATCCAAATGATGCTCCTTTATACGACATCAATCAGATAAAGAAACTCCTGCCTCATCGTCCACCATTTTTATTGGTTGACAAGGTTGTTTCAATGACTCCTGACCAAATTATTGGAATAAAGAATGTGAGCATGAATGAGCCATTCTTTGTGGGACATTTCCCTGATGAGCCTGTTATGCCAGGAGTTTTAATTGTAGAGGCAATGGCTCAATGTGGAGGTATTTTAGCCCTTAGCAAGGTGGAAGACCCAGAGCATTATAGCACCTACTTTTTAAAGATTGAGAGTGTTAAGTTCAAAAAAATGGTAGTGCCAGGCGACACCTTGATATTTAAACTTCAACTTTTGGAACCTGTTCGCAGAGGATTGGTGCACATGAAGGGAGAAGCATTTGTCGGAAATACCTTAGTTACCGAGAGCGACCTTATGGCACAAATCACCAAAAATAGATAATTCACCTTCTCTTATATGAATAATTATCCCAATACCAACATTCACCCCGAAGCAAAAATCGGTAATAATGTAATTATCGAGCCTTTTGCTACAATACACCAAGATGTGATTGTGGGTGATGGCACATGGATTGGAGCCAATGCCGTTCTAATGAATGGGACACGCATAGGTAAAAATTGCAAAATCTATCCAGGCGCAGTTATTGCAGGAGAACCTCAAGACTTAAAGTTTAAGGGCGAAGCCTCAACGGCTGAAATTGGCGATAATACGGTTATTCGTGAGTTTGTTACCGTAAATCGAGGAACTGCTGCAAGTGGAAAATTAAAAACCATTGTAGGGAAGAATTGCCTTGTTATGTCGTATGTACACATAGCACACGACTGTAAAGTTGGAGAAAATGTTATTTTGGCAAGTTATGTGGGTTTAGCAGGAGAACTTGAAGTTGGCGATTGGGCAATTGTAGGAGGAGGAACCGTAGCACATCAATTTGTGCATATCGGTGCACACGCAATGATTTCAGGAGGCTCTCGTATTGGCAAAGACGTTCCCCCTTATGTATTAGCAGGACATCACCCATTGGTGTATGGTGGGGTTAATAAAATTGGACTACGTCGTCGTGGATTCTCGCATGACCAAATTGATAATATTCACGATATATACCGAATCTTATATCAAAGTGGAAAAAATGTCTCACAAGCTTGTGAGGAATTAGAAAAAAACACCCCCTCTACAGAACTCTCAGCAATACTTGACTTTATTCGTAGCAGCAAGCGAGGTATTATTAAAGCTTGTACAACGGATGATATTGAAATGGAGTTTTAATACGCTAAGGCTTACGAAACTCAAGAAGAAGTGTACGATTTTACTTTTGCTCGTGGATGGTAAAGTAAAATCGTTTCGTGTAAATGTTCGTTACTAAGATGCGTATAAATTTCAGTAGTTGTAATACTTTCATGTCCAAGCATTTCTTGCACTGCTCGCAAGTCTGCCCCTCCATCAATCAAGTGTGTCGCAAAGGAGTGTCGAAAACTATGAGGACTAATATTTTTGGTAATACCTGCTTTTTGAGATAGTTTTTTCACAATCAAAAATACCATCACTGTTGTAAGTTTTGTGCCTCGTTGACTCAAAAATACAATATTATCAAAGTTCTTCTGTATCTTTTCAGTACATCGCTTTTCCATATAAAGTTTAAGGCTTACAATGGCCTTTCTACCCATAGGTACTAGACGTTCTTTATCGCCCTTTCCAATCACTCTCAGAAATCCTTGCTCATAATAGATATTGGATACTTTTAAATTGACCAATTCTGAAACGCGTAATCCGCAACTATAAAGCATTTCAATCATTGCTTTGTTTCGATGTCCATTTGCTTCACTAAGGTCAATGGCATCAATAATTTTTTCAACTTCTGCAATACTAAGTACATCAGGGAGCGTTCTCCCTATTTTTGGAGACTCAATACGCCGCATGGGGCTTATAGTAATTATATCCTCTATTAAGAGATATTTAAAAAAGGCTTTTATCCCGCTCAAGATACGAGCTTGTGAGGTGCGACTCAAGCCTTGTTGACAAATATTCGTTATAAATTCTTCTATATGTGAATGTTGAACCTCTTGTGGAGATATATTATGTGTATCTCTTATAAATATTTGCAATTTCTCAACATCGCTTTTATATGCAGTAAGTGTTTTTTCACTTAGGGCTCTTTCTAAGCGTAGATAAACTAAGAAGTCTTGTATAGCATGCTCCCAATGCACTGTTATATTCCTATTGCGCCTGCTATTGCAGACATATTGAGTAAATCTCGTACACTGGCTTCTTCGGGCAAGATGTGTACGTTTTTCTCTAATCCTAATAATACAGGTCCAATAATTTCATAGCCACTTAGTTCTTTAATGAACAAAGGGGTGATATTCCCTGAGCTTAAACATGGAAATACAAAGCAATTTACTTCATCATTTTGCAGTTTATTGAATGGGAATTTTTGCATACGCAAATGGCTATTAAAGGCATAGTTTGCCTGCATTTCGCCATCTACTTTGATTTCTGGGTATTGATTATGTAGGATTTCTACTGCACGCGCCACACGTTTTGAGCTTCCTTCTTGCATTACTCCAAAATTAGAATGTGAAAGCATTGCAATACGAGGTTCAATACCATATTCTTTTACTGTATCATAGAGGAGTTTTGTGGTATTAACCAAAGATTCTATGCTGGGTGATTTTACAACACTATCGGCAAGAAAGAGAGGGCCTCTTTTGGTCATTACAATGTACATTCCTGCAACATGATTCGTGTCATCTACTGTATTTACAACCTCACGTACGGTTTGAAGTTTTTTGCCATAATCACTTGAAAATGTATTAAGCATTGCATCCGCATCACCGGCTTCGACCATCATCAAGGCAAAAACATCATTGTTATCCATTTTTTTGATGGCATAATGTAGGGGCATTCCATGACGTTGACGTTTTTCAAATAACATTTGTGCATAGCGTTCACGCAAGGGCTGTTCTTCTTCTCCATAAAAGCGGATAATCTTTATTCCTGCTAAATCAATATTATATTGTAGGGCGAGTTGTGTTATTTTTTCTTTGCTTCCTAACAAGATAGGTTGTGCTAGTTTATCGTGCAGCATTTGTTGTGCTGCTTGTAAGACTCTTAGGTTTTCTCCATTAGGAAAAACAATTCTTCTTTCTGACTTTCTAGCACGAGCACTTATGTTTCGCATAAAGTCATTACTATGTCCCATGCGTCGTTCCAATTCGTAAGCATAGGTGTCCCAATCTTCAATGGTTTTGCGGGCGACTCCTGATTCAATGGCTGCTTTTGCTACGGCGACCGATACGCATACAATTAAACGTGGGTCAAGTGGTTTTGGGATAATATATTCTTCGCCAAACGTTAGTTTTGCATTGCCGTATGCTGCGCTCACGCTTTGTGGCACAACTTCTTTTGCTAAATTTGCTAATGCTTTAACGGCGGCCACTTTCATTGCTTCATTAATGCAGGTTGCTCGTACATCAAGGGCTCCTCTAAAAATAAAGGGAAAGCCAAGTACGTTGTTTACTTGATTCGGATAATCGGAGCGACCTGTGGCAAAAATTAGGTCAGGGCGAGAGCTTTTTGCTAATTCATAGGATATTTCGGGGGTTGGGTTTGCGAGGGCAAATACAATGGGTTTATTGGCCATTGATTTTATCATCTCTGCGCTTAAGATATTTCCTTTTGATAGGCCAAGAAACATATCTGCTCCTATCAATGCTTCTTGAAGGGTGTTTATTTTTTGTGTAGTAGCAAATTGTTGTTTGAGTGGATTTAAGTCTTTTCGTTCTAGGTTCAAGACGCCTTTGCTGTCGAGCATAAGGATGTTTTCGGGCTTAACGCCAAGATAAATATAGAGTTTTGTACAGGCAATGGCGGAGGCGCCTGCTCCGTTCACTACGACTTTTAAGTCGCATAATTTTTTACCTGCGATTTCGACGGCATTCAACATTCCTGCACTTGAGATAATTGCAGTACCATGTTGGTCATCGTGCATAATGGGGATGTCTAATTCTTTTTTCAATCGTTCTTCGATTTCAAAGCATTCAGGGGCTTTTATATCTTCTAGATTAATGCCTCCGAAAGTAACTGCAATGTTTTTAACGGTGTCAATAAATTTTTCAGTATCCTTCGTATCTACTTCAATATCAAAGACGTCAATATCGGCAAAGATTTTAAAAAGCATTCCTTTGCCTTCCATGACTGGTTTTCCTGCGATTGCTCCAATATCTCCGAGTCCTAAAACGGCGGTTCCATTTGAGATAACTGCCACTAGATTTCCTTTTGCGGTATATTTATAGGCATCTTCAATGTTTTTTTCAATTTCTAAACACGGCTCTGCGACTCCTGGGGAGTAGGCAAGGGTTAAGTCTGCTTGAGTGGTATAGGGTTTTGTAGGAACAACCTCTATTTTTCCAGGGCGGCCTTCTGCATGATAGCGAAGAGCGGCATCTTTTTTTAGATTTGCCATAATGTTTTTTTATAAATTGATTTTCACAAAGATAAAAATTTTAGCCTTTTAGCCAACGTGCTAAGCTTTTCTTTTGGGGGCGTGTGGTTGCTTTGTGTAGATTGTCAATATGTAGTCTAAGCATAAATTGTTGTTGATGAGTCAATTCGCTTTGTGCGGCGTGCATTGACCATGTAAAGCGGGCGTCAAGATATGAGTTATTGAAGATATTGATGTAGATATCGGTTCGGTTATAAAAGTCGTTTTGATAAAAGGGGTCGCCCCAATAGAGGGCTTCATTGGGGAATTTTCCTCGCAAGGGTTGTGCATTGCTTCCTATGTATAGGGAGTTTTTAATTCCTACACCAAATTTTTCTATCATTAGTTCATTCAATAAACCTCCTGAGATGTGTCCATTATCTTCGTCAAGTCTATATCGAGAGTAGTCTCCTAGGGCTCCTATATTAATGTTCATTGAGTCTAATATTGAGTTTTCATTCAGGGAGAATCCGACACAAAATCGTGCCATTCCATTATCCACAATGCCTTCATTTTTCAGGGCGGTTTTTGCAAAATGATGCAAGTATGTTTGGGCGGCAATGTATATATTATTTTTCCAAGTATATTTTCCGGCAATTCCGACTAAAAATCGTTCTCGATTCACATCGGTTTGTCGTCCTGTCCAATCTAACCAAATATCTGCATACCAATTAGTTTTATAAATCTTCCAAAAGATACCGCCCATATTGGGGCGTAAAAACAGAACGGAGTCATACATCATTGCTGCGGGATAGTCTGCCATTAACTGTTTCATTGGGAAGCTTCCAACGTACAGTTCGAATGGAGCGGCATCATAGCGATAGTAGGCGGTATAAGCGAAGTCATCAAGGAATTTGTCTGAACTTCCAAAATGTTTTAGGAGTGATACGCCGCCTCGAATTTGGTGAACGGTATCGATGGAGAGTCCTAATTCTGGGGATAGCCAAGCCCCTAAAAGTGATTGGGGTATTTGGTGTTGAGTTGTTTTGTATTCTCGATTGTCAACAAAGGTGAAAAAACTTATTTGCCATTCTGGTTTTATGGCTTGTGCAAACAGATTAAGTGTAAAGCAAATAAAGGGAATAATTAAAAACCGTTTTTTAAGCATAAAAAGAAATACGAGGTAAATGAATATAGTGCAAAAGTACTTTTTTTTTGCTACTTTTGCCCCAAACCTCAATTTTATGAAATTAGCACTCCAGAAAAAAACAAAAATCGTTGCCACTATCTCAGACAGATGCTGTGATGTCGATTTCTTAAGAACATTATATGAAAAGGGAATGAACGTTGTGCGTATCAATACCGCCCATCAAACTCCTGAGACTTCCATACAACTTATTAAAAATGTACGAGATGTTTCCTCAAAGATTGCCATTCTTCTCGATACCAAAGGGCCTGAAATAAGAACCACTGCTTTAGAAAATGATGAACCCATCAATGTAAAGTTAGGGGATAAAATCAAGGTTGTTGGCAACCCCAATCAACTCTGCAATAGTACAACGCTTTGTGTAAATTATGCAGGTTTTGTGGCCGATGTGCCGGTTGGCGCAATGATGCTTATTGATGATGGAGATATTCAATTTAAGGTCATTGATAAAAATGCAGATTATTTAATTTGCGAGGCTCAAAATCCCTCAATCATTAAAGGGCGTAAAACGGTCAATGTACCCAACGTAAGTTTTAAACTACCTCCACTTAATCCAAAAGATGAGGCTTTCATTAACTGGGCGATTGATAATGAATTAGACTTTATTGCACACTCATTTGTTCGTACCAAAGAAGATGTCATGGCGGTACAAAAAATCTTGGATAATCGAAAAAGCCCTATCAAGATTATTGCAAAGATAGAGAACCGAGAAGGGGTTAATAACATTGATGAGATTCTAGATTATGCCTATGGCGTAATGGTAGCAAGAGGGGACTTAGGTGTGGAGATTGAGCCTGAGGAACTTCCTGGTATTCAAAAAATGTTGGTTGAAAAGTGCAAAGAGCGCGAAAAACCTGTTATTATCGCTACTCAAATGCTTCACAGCATGATTGATAATCCTCGTCCGACACGCGCCGAAGTGGCAGACGTAGCAAATGCAATCGCACAACAAACCGATGCAATTATGCTTAGTGGTGAAACGGCTTATGGGAAATATCCTATTGAGTCTGTACACATGATGACAAAGATTGCAATTGCAACAGAGCAAAATCTACAGTACAAAGCCGTAGAATGCAAAATGCAAAAAGATGATATTGCAATGGTGGTTGCAAAATCTGCCGTACAAATGAGTAGAGAAATTGCCGTTAAGGCGTTTATAACCGATACTTTTTCGGGACGCACTCCGCGTTATTTGTCTGCATTTCGTAGCCGTATCCCTATCTATACCTTGTGTTATCGCAAACCCCTTGTACGTCAATTAGCATTATCATTTGGAGTCTATTGCTTTTCAGCAACTCCGCTCAAAAATAATGATGAGTTTTCACGCCATGCCACTCGTTACTTGCACGATAGAAATTTTATTGAGCAAAAAGATTTAGTAACCATTATGGCAGGAAATTATAGCATACAAGGCTCATCATCATTTCTTGAAATTGGCGTTGCACAAAACCTAATGGGCGATATGAACCCAGAAGCGTACTATAGTTAATCCCTTAATCAAGATTAAGAAAAGGCGTTTCGAGTCTAAAGAAGATTTATTGAGCGTATAGACACATTGTGAAGATGTTTTCTATCCCTGCGAAGAATGCGATTTTAGCCGAATTTTAAGCCTTTGATAGCCCTCACGAGATAATTATTATAACCCACCAATTTTGGTGGGTTTTTTATGTGTTTAAACGCAAGGGTGTTTTGTTTTGTAAAAGACTCTTCTTTTGCATCAGAATGCGAGCCTCTTCTTTCAAAGCATAAAAATGGGCTCCTCTTTTAAGGCTTGGAATAAATAAGAAGCCAAAGGGAATCAATAGGGTATCATAAAAACACGCCCCCCACTTTCAAACCGCAATTTGCAAAGAAAGAGAAGGGCAAGGTGTTGGGTTAACGAAAGAGGTAGTTTTTATCCTTAAAACTCTCACTCGATGCGTCTTCGGTATTTTTCTTTGTAACAAGTTGAATTTCTTGCAAACTCTTGATTTTAAATTCATATTGAAACGTTCCCACAACAA
>JBOFDL010000151.1:0-5574 GCA_051646985.1 Bacteroidales bacterium
GACGACCAATTTTCTCCAAGTCCTTTTTTAACATGGCAATCCTATCCCGCAAAATACGGCGGTCGGTCTCAATTTCCTTCTCCCCTGCCCCACCTCTCGTACCAGTACCGCCACGCTGCCTTTCCAAGTGCGTCCAAAGCCGAGTAAGGCGCGGCAACATATATTGATTTTGCGCCAATTCCACCTGCAAACGCGCCTGCGCTGTTTGCGCATGTAAGTCAAAAATATGCAAAATCAAGGCACTCCTATCCAAAACCGCCATTTTCGTTTCTCGTTCGATATTGCGCAACTGCATGGGACTCAATTCGTCATCAAAAATCAAAACCGTAACATCTTCCGCAGCAGCCTTCTCCCTGATTTCAATCAATTTTCCAGAACCAATATAAGTCGCCCGATTAGGTCTATCCAAATTTTGAATATAACTCCGTACCGTCCGCACAGCCGCCGTTTCCGCCAAAAAAGCCAATTCTTCGATATATTCCTTCGCCTTTTCGTAAGGCGTATTCCGATTTGCCACCCCAATTAGATAGGCTTTTTGCGGTTCTTTCCCAACAATGTGATTTTTTTCTATCATAATTTATCTTAAAGTGCAAATTTACACTTATTTTGAGAAAATGTGGCTATTGAGTATAAAAATTGGTAAAAAAGATTCGGTTTATTAAATAATTATTAAAATAATAACATGGTATAATGCAAAACAATATTCTAAAGACCTTGCTATCATTATGTTATATTTTCTCATAATTCTAATAAGTATTTAATGTTTTGTATAAAAAAAAGGAATAACTTTGTATCGTCTTTTTTGTTGCAACAAAACCATATTTATTTTTTACCAATTTATTTATCACAACAACATAAGTAGTATTTCATTTTTCTAAAACAAATTTAGCTATGAATATTCAGAACATCGTAGATATATCCTTTATTTAAGATATATGCCTGATAAAGGGTTAGTCAAGTTTGGTAGCGAGAATATGCCTGTAGGAAGAAATTAAATTTAAAATATAAGGTTTACACCTAATCGTCTAAAAAATTAACTTACCGTAAAAATGAGCAAAATAATACTACTTATTAGTTTAATATTCTCAACAACTATTAGTATAACTCAAACACAATTAATTGAAAATCAGGAACTAAACAAGTTACCTTTAGGAAGAGCAATTTATAACTATGTTTACATAGATAAGCCATTTAATTATACTTTTCCTATGTTTGATACTCAAGATTTATTGAAAATATATTATTTCAAACAAAACACGAAACACATTAATCAAACGACATTATTTTCTTATTCATTGGAAAGCAAAATTTCTGATAGCATTATGTTGCTAAATTCAATGCATAATCCAACAATAAGTGGAAATAATATTTTATTATTCTGTGATGATAAAGGATTGAATATTATTGATTTAAATAATAATTATAGTATTTATTTAGATACTATCAAAGGCATACAGATACAGTTTTCTTGGTTGAGTAATAAATATATAACATTTATAGAAAGGCAAAAAATTTACACTTCAGACGGTAAAAGCGTACCAGGAGGTATATCTACCTTAAAAATTATAGACAAAAATGGGAATGTAGTAGATACATTCCAAAATATTCGACCTCATTGGTCTGGCTTGTCAGGTAATGTTGGCGGGAAAATCGTTTATGGTCAAAGAATATATGGGGGGTATGGCGAAGCTATGGTGTGTTTAGATACCTATAAGAGGTCTAAAGACACATTGTTTATTACAAAAGAGGAAACGTTCTATCCAAGTAATATTGTTTGGAATCCAATAAATTTAAATGAAGTTTTTTGGACATGCTCAAAAGGAATATATAAGATTAATATTCAGACGAAAGAAATTGAATTGATAAAACAAGGTTTTTTTTCTCGAAGTTATGAATATTTTGATATTTCGCCTAATGGTAGAAAGATAATTGTTCAAAGATGGGATAAGGTTCAAATGCCAGATATAGCAACGATTAAGCGAGAATGTAATATTTATCTGTAACTATTCAGGTAGTGTTGAAACAGTATAGTTGTCCGTTCAAGACGTTACAAAGTTGCAAAAAAGTATTTTGGTTCTGCTTTCTTGTAGTAGCGACAAAAGCTTGTATTCTGGCATAGACCTTTGCGCCATGCAGTGTTCGGAATGACATCGCAACTTTTTGCTTGACTTTGACGTGTCGAATATCTCTTTCAGCCTGATTATTGGTAAAAGGGATGTTTAGATTAAAGGCAAAAGCGATTATTCCGTCTTGGTGTGCGACCAATCGGTTGAGTAAGTTTCTGCCTTTAGAGCTTTTGGGCTTACCTCTGGTATTTAGTGCTTTGATAGGCGGGGGTTCTTCAACATCTGCCTGGGTGCAAATTTGGTCATATTTTGCCAGCCATTCCTCCTTTTTTTCGCAAATTTGTGTCCCCTTTTGGCTTTGGCGATAGAGTTCAAAGAGGAGTTTGTGCATATCTGCCGCCCAAATAGAACCCATTTCTATCAATGCGGTGAGTTCCCGCAGGATATGGGCATTACAGAGGGCATGTTGGCAACCCGTAAAAGCGAAATAACTCGACCAACAATCGTGGATAGCCCAATGCGAGAAGTCCTTTATCGCCGATTCTGCCGATTCTAAGGCTTCTTTACCTCGTTTTTTATGGACATATAGATAGCATACTAACGCCGTACAAGCCGTATGAAACCAATGTAATTCCCCTGCTACACGCATTCCTGTCTCATCAAAATGCACCACCTCACTGGCTAATACCTCCGCTTTGAGGGTTGCCTCAACTGGCGCTAAGGCTTCATATGCCGCTTCATTGGCACTTACCAAAGTACTCTCACTTAAATCATACCCATATAAATCCAAAAATAACTGGCTGATTTTTCCAAAAGGAAGACGATAATCTGTATTCAATAACGTGGCTAAGTGTTTAATCAAGCTAATATTGTCGGTAAAAATAGTTACCTTTGTTGGTCCTCTCATGGGCACAAAGAATGAGCAAAATATATCATGTAGATTTAAGCGATAGTGAGCGCAAGGAGCTCCAAATCATAGTAAACCGTCGCACGTCTAGTGCGGAATTATATAAGCGAAGCCAAATCTTGTTAGCTTGTGATAGGTTAGGCGACCAGAAATGGAGCGATGCGAAGATAAGTAAAACCTACTTGGTAAGCATTCGTACGATAGAGCGTTTACGGGAACGCTTTGTAGAAGAAGGCTTGTCCGTTGCGCTTAAAGGGAAAGCTCGGCTGAATTTAGACAAAATAAAATTTGATGGAGCAGTTGAAAGCCAGTTAGTAGCGTTACGGTGTAGTGATGCACCGGAGGGTAGTAGCGGTTGGACACTGCGTTTATTAGGGGATAAATTGGTAGAATTGAAGGTAGTTGAAAGTATCAGCCATGAGAGCGTGCGACAATTGTTAAAAAAAACGAAATTAAGCCCTGGCGAGTTGCCGAATGGGTAATTCCGACAGCAGGAGCGGATTTTGTGTATAATATGGAGCGTGTTTTGGAGGTTTATGCTCGTCCATATGATGTTTCTTTTCCCGTTGTCTGTTATGACGAATCGCCAAAACAGTTGGTAAGCGAAGTCCGTGAAGGTTATACAGATGACAAAGGGGTAAAACATGAGGATTGTGAATATAAGCCAGAGGGTGCCGCGGAAATTATTATGATAGTTGAGCCTTTGGGCGCACAAAGGCAAGTCTTAGTGCAAGATGACCATACGGGCAATACTTGGGCGAAAAATATGGCATATATTGCAGACGAAATGTATCCAAAGGCTCAAAAAGTGACCATTGTCATGGATAATTTGTCTGCTCATAAGCCTGCTAATTTATATAATATCTTCTTACCCGAAAAAGCGAAGCAAATTTTGGACAGAATTGAATTCGTTTTTACCCCTAAACACGGCTCTTGGTTGAATATTGCAGAGTGTGAGTTAAGTGTATTATCCCGACAAGCACTCCAACAACGATTCCCGGATAAATCCGCACTCACTACACAAGTAAACTCATGGTTTCAAAAACGAAATAACTTACAAAAAGGCATTGATTGGCAATTTAAAACCAAAGATGCACGAATCAAACTCAAAAGATTATACCCGACAGTATTAACTTGATAGACTACTAAGGCTTTTAAGCGGATGCCATATTGCACGGGCGCACTTACCCCCACTGGAAAAGCCCCCAAATGAACCGCCCCACAACAGATAAGCCCCAACACCTGATGTTCGGTAACCACCAATTTCGGCAACGGAATATCAAATACTTGACGGCTATATAATAAATGACCTGCCTCTAATTCCCCAAATTCTCGCCCACAGCAACTGCAACGTTCCGCACGATGAACAACTATCTCATCTACTTCCCCTAATCCCTTAGGAATGGTAAAAAAATAAAGTAACAATCTTAAGCCCTAATCATGTAGGATAGTTTTGGCAGTGCGCTATTGTAAAATATCCTATCATAATCAACCTCCTCTTTGTTAGTTTTAATGCCAATATCATATTGTTTATCTACAATTCTCACAAAGACCATCAAACCTTTTGAGGTAGTAGTTTTTTCTATTAACTCTTTGACAATGAGATAATTACTAAATACTACACCTTCCATAGCTTTGTGTACGTATGCAAACAACCTGTGTTCGATGGGATTCCATTTCGAGGCGTATGGCGGATAATGGCAAATAATCAAGTCTTTTCCTATCAAGCGGGCTAATTCCAACATTTTCTTTTTAAAGGCATGGTGTCTATAGCCATTTCCGCCGCCAGCATCACACAAAATCAGGATATTTTTGGCATCAGGATAGTGATGTATGCCGTATGTTTCCCACCACCACAAGAGGTTATCCATAATAAATTCGGCTGTTTCATGGCTATTGCCTATCGTAATATAGCCCTCGTTATGAAACAAGTCGTAAATGCCGTGAGGAATCACTTTACCCTCCCCTAAATGACTATAATCATGGTCATAGACCTCCACCGACCCTTTCATATAGCATTTTCCCGAACGATATAAGTTCCCTATTTGCTCTTTTTTCTTGCAATCTATACTGATTATCGGGCTATCTAGGCTCATCAGCAGCATTAATTTACAGATAATCTCGAATTGTTGGTTCCTATCTGGGCTACTACCTGTCGCCAGATTCTTCGACAACTTTCGATACTTGAAACCCATATCCGAAAGTTCCCGCTTTATCATCCCATGACTTACACGATGACCACTTGATTCAAAGAACGCTTTGGCTAGTTCTATTGGACGATAATGAATCCAATAAACTGCCGCATCGGTGGGGCTACCTGCCTTATGCTGCTCTATCCACAAGCGCAACTCTATACGAATATCCTCATTATGGACAAAATTTTTTTCGACCACCGCCTACCTTTCTTTCTCTATCTGGCGGAACCAGTGAATATAAATCCCTATCTTTCAACTCCTTGATGCCTTTGCGTATCGTATTAAACGTCGTCTTGAACAACTTGCAGATATATTGCTTCCCCCCATAACCCAACTTCAGTGCCTCTAGGCTCGCATTTAGCCGACGGTCTCGCTCTGATAAACTCAAGTGATGAGCTACCATGAT
>JBOFDL010000152.1:0-8634 GCA_051646985.1 Bacteroidales bacterium
CAAGGGGGTTTTACGTTGAAAAAGATGAGGAGGTGTTGGTGTGGATTTATAATTGTGTTGTAATGGGATAGTCGGCATTGTTTGTTGTACGTTGGGCATATCAATGTCTTCCATCTGGAAGCCTGTTGCAATAATGGTAACTGTTACATCCTTGCCAAGTTGAGGATTTTTTCCTACTCCTGTTTTTACCGCAACGGCTTGGCCTACTTCATTGATAACTCGTTGTGTGATATTGCGAGTTTCGCTTAAAGTAAGTTCGTCTTCGCCCATTACGACGTTTACTAAAAGATGTTGTGCTCCGCAAATACTATTGTTGTTGAGCAATGGACATTTTATGGCTAATTCTACTGCCATTTCTGCACGATGCTCTCCGGTACCTCTACCTGTGCCCATAAGTGCAACTCCGCTATTTTGCATAGCGGTTCTTACATCGGCAAAGTCCATATTGATATGCCCTGAGAGTGTAATTATCTCGGCAATTCCTTTTGCTGCAGTACATAATACTTCGTCTGCTTTTGCATAGGCTTCAAAGAGTTTGAGGTCGCCGTAAAGTTCACAGAGTTTCTCGTTGTTGATAATGAGTAAGGAATCAACGCATTTTCGCAATTCGCATAAACCTTCATAAGCAATCTGTTCTCGCATAGGCTCAATGCCAACAAAGGGAATCGTTACAATGGCAACGGTCAATATCCCCATTTCTTTGGCTGCTTTGGCGATTACGGGAGCGGCTCCTGTGCCTGTGCCTCCGCCCATACCTGCGGTGATGAACACCATTTTGGTATTACTCTTCATCATATTTATAACTTCTTCAATACTTTCTTCAGCGGCAAGTTTGCCTTGTTCTGGTCTAGAACCTGCGCCTAGTCCTTCGGTCGTTTTTTTTCCTAACTGAATTTTGATGGGGATAGGGCTATTATTGAGAGCCTGTAAATCAGTATTACAAACAACAAATCCTACGTCTTGAATTCCTTGTTGATACATATGGTTTACGGCATTACAACCTGCGCCTCCAACTCCAACTACTTTAATCAAAGAGGTGTTTTCTGAGGAATCTCCCCATATATTTTCAAATATTTCGTCCATAATCTTTTTTTTAAAGAGTGTAATAATATTAATTTAACGGGATGTCGTTTTCGGCACTGAACATTTTGTCAACTTGTGTCAAAAAACTTTTAACTAATTTGTTGTTGAGCAAACGATTGATTCGAGTTCTTCCTAATCGATAATTTGTGTTCGTATTGTAGTCGTAAATCACCAGTCCAATACAGGTGGCTAAGGCTGGATTGACTTGTTTAGGACATTGCTCGCCGACGTATTGCATACGAGGATAACCAATGCGAACATCAAAGCCTGTACGCAATTTAACTAATTCGGTAAGTCCGTTAAGTAAGGCTCCTCCTCCTGTTAAAACAATACTTTTCAGAGAGTTTTCACAATCCACTTCGCTGATTTTATAATCCACGGCTTCAATTATCTCATCCATACGAGCACAAATAATTTCAGACAGGGTGCGTAATTTGATGATTTTAGGGTCTCTATCTACATCTATCGCTCTTTGTCGTAACCTGATTTCATGGTCTCCTTTTTTATTATTGAGGAAGCACGCTCCGTGTCCGCGCTTTAACTCTTCTGCATCCACTCTGCTAATGCTACAGAGCGAGCGAATATCATTGGTAATTACTTCTCCTCCACAAGGAATTACTGCAGTCGAGCGTAAAATGTTATTTTGATAAATTACCAAGTCACTGGTTCCACCTCCAATGTCAAGCAAAGCAACGCCTTCTTCAAATTCCGTGGAGAAAAGTACTGCCTCTGCGGAGGCAAATGGCTCTAAAACAATATCTCTTACTTTTAATCCACAGTTTTCAATGCACATTTTTATCTTCTTGATAGATGCTGTTTCTGCAATTACAATGTGGTATGTACACGATATTTTACTGCCCATTCTGCCTACAGGTTTACGTACAGATACACCATCAACAAAGTATTCTTGAGGGGTAATGTGTAGGATTTCTCTACCTGGTTCTAAGCCTATCTTCTCCATATCCTTTGCCATATCTTGAATCTCTGATTCTGCAATAAGTTTATCGGCGTTATGACGCATTTGACTTGTTGCATTTTGTAGGCTTGTTATATGCTGTCCTGCAATACCTACTACGACTTCTCGTGGGCGCAACTTTGTTTTGGCGTACAACTCTTCAAGGCATTGTTTGATAGATTGAGTGGTTTCTTCAATATTTTCTACAGTTCCTCTATGCACTCCTTGCGATTCTTTCCATGCGCTTGCTTCTATCTCAACAGTCTTATTCGCACTTACTCTGCCAATGATTGCTACAATTTTTGTTGTACCAATATCAATCGCCATTATACATTCATTTTGTGTATTCATAGATGATTTTAATGTGTCAATATTTATGTTCATTTTTGTTTCCATAGATGATATTATTTTCGTTTTGCGACTACTTGATTACTAAATGAAAGATCAATATATGTATAAGCATTCCAGCCTCTACGGGCAATGCCTCTGTCATAAAATGTACGTAATTTTTGTAATTTATAGTCCATATTTGCAAAATCTCCTGCACAAATAATGTGCGAGCCTACTCGTGGAATAAATTCTACTTTGCAGTCTTTTGTTATATAAATCTGCTGTATTTGGGCTCTCCAAAATGCGTCTCTATCAAATAATTGGGCAGTCTGATAGATATTTACCATAAGCGTGTCTATCTGTTGTTGGTCTTTAAAAAATTGAAACATATCTCCCTTAAATTTAGTCGTAAATGGCGAGTTTATATATCCATTAACTATGGGTACAAAGGCTGCATAAGCACTATAGGATTGAATTATATATCCTTCATTATCTATGTAAAAATTTTGCCCGTTTTGAGTATATATACGAACAATAGGACGACGTTGCCAAATATTGGCTCGTAAATATCCATCTGCGGTGCTGTAAAGCTGCGCATCTTTAATGAGACTTTTGCTTTTAAGTAAATGCTCTAAGTCTAAAATAGGTACTTCAAACATTCTTTTTCCAAAATATTCAAATTTATTTGTCCGAAATATAGCGGCTATATCCGTAGGTTTTACAAATTGATTGTCTGCACTATCAACAATATTGGCTACAAGTCCCATACATAAAGTGTGTTGCAATCGTCTATTGGCATAGCGCAACGATACTACTGCATAAAACAACACTCCTAGTAGTGGTACAACAAAGATTCCTATTTTTAACACCTTTCTATACACTCTCTTTTAACATTTTTTTTATAGGCTCTACACAAGTATCAATGTCGCCTGCTCCTAGTGTTACAAGTACGTCTAAATTACGCTCCCTTAATAAGAAAAGTAAATCTTCTTTCTTGCACAATATTTTATGAGACAACTGCATTTTATCCAAAATCATTTGTGAGTTTACACCCTCTATAGGCATTTCACGAGCTGGATAAATGGGAAGTAAAATCGCTTCATCAAGCAAGTCTAAACTCTTGGCAAATTCAAGTGCAAAATCACGAGTACGAGTAAATAAATGAGGTTGAAATATACCCGTTATCTTACGATTAGGATACATTCCACGAATTGAACTAATCGAGGCTTTCAATTCCTCTGGATGATGTGCATAATCATCAATATAGGTTTTAATGTTTGTGCTAAATTGCAGGTCAAATCTACGTTGCACTCCACAAAAAGTACGTAAGCTTTGCGCTAATAAGTTAAGTTTAAGTTTTCCAGATGCCCACGCGACTGCAGTTGCTCCTATCGCATTTTCAATGTTTATCCAACCTGGAATACCTAATGTGCAATTACATAAAGTAGTGTTCGGCAATACAAGGTCAAACTCAAAATAACCATTCTCTATTGCTCGAATATTGGTGGCATAAAAGTCAGCCTCTTCATTATAGGCATAACTCAAGACTCTTCCCTCAAAATTAGGAGCAAAATTTGGTCGAGTTCCTTCCAGTAAAGATTTCTTAAGGATTAAGGCTCCTGTAGTTTTTATTTGCTGAATAAAATCTCGAAATGACCGCTTTACCTCATCATGTGAGCCATAGATGTCTAGATGGTCAGCATCGACAGAGGTTATAAGCGCGACTTGTGGATGAAGAGATAAAAATGACCGATCATATTCGTCTGCCTCACCCACAAAAATATTGCTATTTGAAAGAAGTAAGTTCGTTCCATAATTTTTTGAAATCCCTCCTAAAAATGCATTACATCCTTCTGCCGCCATCGTCATAATGTGCGAAAGCATTGTAGAGGTCGTTGTTTTACCATGTGTTCCTGCTACGGCTAAAACTGTTTTTTTTTCGGCAATCATTCCAAGCAACTCGGCACGCTTCACAAGACGATAGGAGTTTTGCTTGAAAAACAGATATTCTTCATTATCCTTTTCTATGGCAGGAGTATATACAACTAGCGTATTTTCTTTGTCTTCAATAAAAAGTTCGGGAATTAACGCAGGCGTATTCTGATAGTGTATGTTTGCCCCCTCTCGTTCAAGTGCCTCCGTAAGTGGTGTGCATGTGCGATCGTAACCTCCTACATTTTTTTGCTTATGCAAAAAATAACGAGCTAATGCACTCATGCCAATTCCTCCTATGCCAATAAAGTAAATATTTTTCATTACTTACAACATTTTTTATTTGCTAATTGAAGTGCATACATCGCAATTTCTCTATCTGCATCTAACTTTGCTAATGGAGCAATATTAGCGGATAAATCCTTTAATTCTCTATCATTCGTGATGGTTTGCAAGGCTAGAGGTAAAAGTTTTTCTTCGGCTTCTTTATCTACAACTAATTTAGCCGCTCTCTTATTTACCAAAACCAAAGCATTTGCAGTTTGATGATCTTCTGCAACATTGGGGGATGGAACAAGAATAACCGGTTTTTGAACAATACATAATTCGGCAATAGTGCCTGCTCCTGCTCGTGAGATAACTAAATCTGCTGCGGCAAAAGCATAATCCATTCGCTTAATAAAACTTAATGTTTTTATATTCTGTGCATGAGGATATGCCTGCATTTTTTGTGCTATAGATTGCTCGTATAATGCTCCTACCTGCCAAAGTATTTGCAGTTTTTTTTGCTCGACAAGTAGCGCTAAATGTTTCAATACGGATTGATTAAGCGTTCGAGCGCCTAGACTTCCTCCAAGTATTAAAAGTGTTTTTCGGTCTTCCTCTAAGCCAAAGTAAATAGATGCCTCTGTGCGTAAATTATTAACATATTGCAAGTCTTTTCGTACAGGATTGCCGGTGAATGCAATCCTCTTCTTTGGAAAAAATCGCTCCATATTTTCATATGCTACACATATCTTTTTAGCACGTTTTGCAAGAAATTTATTTGTTAAACCTGCATAAGAATTTTGCTCTTGTATTAATGTAGGGATTCCTTTATTTTGAGCCATCCAAAGCATAGGCGCACTCGCATAACCTCCAACTCCTAAAACTACATCGGGACAAAATTGACGTATAATTTTTGAAGCCTTCCATAGGCTCTTTAGTAGTTGAAAGGGAAATTTTAAATTCTTAATCGAAAATAATTGTCGGTTAAAGCCAATAATAGGCAAGCCAATAATCCGATAACCCGCAGCAGGCACTTTCTCCATCTCCATACGCCCTTCTGCTCCAACAAATAAAAACTCAGTACTAGGTGCAATTTGTTGAATCGCATTTGCAATAGCAAGCGCGGGAAAAATATGCCCCCCTGTTCCTCCGCCACTTATAATAATTTTTTTGTTCATAATACTTCTAATTATTCAAATAGCTTAATGTTGTATATCTAGATTCTCCTTCCACTTGATTTTGTAAGGCATCTTGCTCTCGTAATTGTTGCTCTGCAAGAAGTTTTGCAGCACGCTCCTTCTCAAATTCCTCCATTTCCATTTGCGTGCGACTTACACTTAACAATATTCCAAACATTACACATGTACTAATAATTGAAGATCCACCTTGACTAATCAATGGCAAGTTTTGTCCCGTAACGGGCATTAAGCCTGTAGCGACACTAATGTTTACTAATACTTGTAAGGCAATTTGCGCTCCAATTCCGATCGCTAATATAGCGGGGAATAATCGAGTTGCCTTGCGAACCATTAACCCAATACGATACAGTATAATAAAATAAAATAGAATAATAACACTGGCAATAAGCACTCCGTATTCTTCAACTACAATCGCAAACACAAAGTCACTAAATGCCTCAGGGAGATGATAGCGCATTGTGCTATTCCCAGGTCCTTTGCCAAAAAGAATGCCACTTGATGCAATCGCTATACGAGAGTACTCTGCTTGATTTAATTTATTTACTTCTATCTTCTTTCGAGTAGTCTCTTCAAATTTTCGAGAAAGTCGCCCATAAATAGTTTTTAAACGTGTTTTACTCACTATTTGCTCTGCAATATATAAAGAACCTGTTATTTCTTGCCCTTGAGTTCGCTTCGCAATAGTTGCCTCAGATACAATACTTGTAAATGCAACTCCTATCGCCAAAGTAACGGAAAGCGATAATAGAACCACAAACAAATGCCATAAACGAACTCTCGCTACAAACATCATCGTAAAACAGGTTAACAATAAAATAACTGATGTTGAAAAATTAGATAAAAAAATTAATGAAAAAATTAATATAACGTAAGCCAAAATAGATAAGCATCCTTTCTTAAAGTCTCTAATAACATCTTGCTTAATCGTAAGCAATTTGGCGACAAAGACAATAAGTGCAACTTTTGCAAACTCTGCAGGTTGAAATCCAAAAAGAGAGCGCACTGCTTGATTATAAGTTTGTCCGACAATCAATGTAAGCAGTAGCAATGCTACTGCTATCCAAAATCCTAAAGAGGCAAAGCCCATAAATACCGGATATGAAGTTCGAGATAGCACAAACAAAATCACAAAGCCAACAGAAAACCACGCAAATTGTTTAATAACAAAGGATAAGGGACTTAAATTAGATGAACGTGCAACTAAAGCGGCTGTAGATGAATATACTACCAATAATGAAAACATAGCCAATAGGGTAATAATCAACCAGATGGTTCTATCACCCTTAAAATGCTTGCCTATATTTTTGCTTTGAAGTAACACTATAATTTTTTTATTGCATTTTTAAATTGCTGCCCTCTATCTTCATAGTCTTGAAATAGATCAAAACTAGCACATGCAGGAGATAATAAAACAGTATCTCCTTTGTCTGCGAATCCATAAGCTATTTTCACAGCTTCTTCAGCGGATTGAGTATCAACAATCGTTGAAATAATTCCCTCAAATGTTTGATGGATTTTCGTATTATCTACTCCCAAACAAACTATCGCTTTGACTTTTTGTTTTGCTAATTCAATCAATTCAGCATAATCATTACCTTTATCTTTTCCGCCAACAATCCAAACAGTAGGTGCTGTCATACTTTCAAGTGCATACCAAGTAGAATTAATATTAGTAGCTTTACTATCATTAATGAATAAAACTCCACCAACTTTTAATACCGTTTCTAATCGATGCTCAATACATTTGAAGGTTTTTAAACTATCACGAATAGTGTCTTTTTTTATATTCAAAAGTTGCCCTGCAATAGTAGCCGCCATAGAATTATAAATATTATGCTTGCCTTGCAACGCAAGGTCTTTTGTCAGCATTTCAAAAGTGTCATCTTTATACATAGAGGTAAGGATATTATTGTTTAAAAATGCGCCTTGTTGCATTTTTTTTGTTTGACTGAAGCCCACCATTTGAGCTTCGATATTTGCCTGAGAAAGATACTGCATAGTTGCTTCATCATCTATACAGTAAATAAAAGTATTTTTCTTATCCATATTCTGAGTTATACGAAATTTTGAAAGAGCGTAATTTTCTAATTTATAATTGTATCGATCTAAATGGTCTGGAGTTATATTTAATAAAATGGCAATATCTGCCTTGAAATTGTACATATTGTCCAATTGAAATGAACTCAATTCTAAAACGTAATAATCAAAATCTTTCGTGGCAACTTCCATCGCAAAACTTTTACCAATATTGCCAGCTAAACCTACTCTAAATCCTGCATTTTGCAATAAATAGTAAACAAGTGAAGTGGTTGTCGTTTTTCCATTACTGCCTGTTATGCAAATCATTTTTGCCGTAGTGTAACGCATTGCAAATTCTATTTCAGATAAAATAGCCCTCCCTTTTTTTATCATTTTTTGCACTAAGGGATGCGTATCTGAAATACCTGGACTCTTTACAACTTCATCTGCATTAAGAATGAGTGCTTCAGTATGTCTCTCTTGCTCAAACAAAATGCCATACTTCTTGAGTATTGCAATATAACGAGGCTTAATAATACCAATATCTGACAAAAAAACATCATATCCTTGCTTCTTGGCGAGTACTGCTGCTCCTACTCCACTTTCACCTCCCCCTAATATGACTATTCTTTTTTTCATACTTCTCTAATTTTTCAGTGCCTTAACGCACCTTGAGTGTCAATACCGCTGTTATTGCCATTAATACAGCAACAATCCAAAATCGCACAACAATTTTCGCCTCTGGAAAGCCTTTCTTTTGATAATGATGATGTAATGGAGCCATCAAAAAGATCCGCTTCCCTTCTCCATATTTACACTTTGTGTATTTGAAGTACGCAACTTGCAGAA
>JBOFDL010000153.1:0-2684 GCA_051646985.1 Bacteroidales bacterium
CGGGGGAGGAGGAGGCAAATCAGAAATATTAACGGATACATTTTCTTGACTATCGGTGCGGCTTTTGCTACAAGCAACCAACAAAGATACAAGACATAAAAACATAGCGAACTTCTTCATACAAAAAATGATTAAAGTGTAAATGAAATCTGTATCCTTAATGAGAAAAGAGAGGATAAGTTACAAGGGATTGAGTTAAAGTGTGTTAAAGGAGGGATTGTTTTACCATTATACTAATATGATTTTGAAAAGGTGCATTTAGTTCTCTTATTTTTCTGCATAAAGCAGGGTTTAAACCCTGCTTTATGCAGAAAAATAAGGACTTTTATAGGGCATAGAGCTTTCATTTTACAAGTACTCTCCTTTCTTCGAAATAAAAACTCTGCTATTTTTAGAATAAAAATAGCAGAGTTTTTATTTTTCTTGAATAAATTTCTAAAACACGGCAATATCCCAAATTTGCAGGTTGCTAAGGCTGCTTTCATTGTAAGCAGAAAGCGTCACCGAGCTGCCTTGCATTTTCAAACACTGCCCATCTTCCGACAAAATGAGCCAGCCACTTGATTGATTGGGTACGCGCATGATTGTAAACTTCATGCCTGCTTGCTCCTGCACGTCTTTGAAGCTATTATAGCGGATAGCTTTCAAAGTATTGCCTTCAGATTTTAAGGCATAGCGCACATTGTTCATGGAAATAAGGAAGGCGAATTGTCCCACTTGATTGGGAACGGGCAACAATTTCCACTTTTGATTTGCCTCGCCTGTCATTGCCGCCGAAGCTAAAGACGCAGTAGAAGCCGCTTCGCTAAAAGTGCTTTTCGGAACTTCGAGTGCCTTTTGCAAGTCCATGTTCATAAAGGTATAGGTGCTGCTGACGAAATACTCTTTGTTGGTTTTCGTTGGCGATTGCGGCTTGGGACTGTCAAAGTCGGAGGAGGTCGAAGAAACGGTAGTAGTTGTGCTAGGCGTGGTGTTATCGCTTAGGCTCGCGTTAGGAGAAATGATTGCCCCTGAAAACAAATCCGCTAAGCCCTTGTCGGATTTCCCTGCAAAGGCATTCAAGTAGCTTTTTTCGTGCTTAGTTACCCATAAATTCATGCCGCTTTGCGTAGGGTAAGCGGTCTGTGTCGGATTATTGGCATAGCCCGCGTAATACGCGTCGCTCAATTTCTTTCCCGCAAAGAGGCTTGCCGTTACCTTAGCCAAGCCGCCGTGCCAGTTGTTAGCGATGTACGCCGAAGCTCCGATGTCCATGAACGGCTTGGAATACATTGCCACTCGCTTTTGAGCCTCTTTCATTCCAATGTCTTTGCTGCCGTCTGACGCGCTAGTACCCGCCGCATAACATACGCCCCCCATCAAAATCACGGCATTAGGCGCGAGTTTCAAGTCGCTTTTGATTTGCTCAGGGCGAACCACATCGTCTTTCAACCAAAAGCCGCCTATCTCAAAGGGGCTATCAGACAATAAAATGCCATGCCCTTGATATACAAGAAAGTGCGCGCCGTTTGCCGCTTGTTTAATCTTGTTCCAATCGTTGTTGGGGCAGTAAAACTCTGAGACCTTCACGCCATTCGCGCGTAAAACGTCTGCCGTTTCTTTTGTCCATTTTACATATTCTTGGGTGTCTTCCCCATACGCGCCATCAATGTCTCCCGTAATAACGACAGCCCGCAAATTCGGAATGGAAACTCTCCCGTCCCTAGCGGTAGGATTTGTAGTCATGGCACGCTCTACCATCACATCGGGCATAAAGCCCCCCAACGACTTAGAGGAGTGCGATTGCGCTTGTATGGGCAAAGCCGCTACGACAAGCAGGAGGATAAAAAAAAGTTTTTGCATAAAAATAGATGGAATAATGAATGAAATAAATGAGAAGAATCTCTTGTTCTTTCAACGAAAAAAGAAGATTTTCAGTATGTTAGGCGCAAAACCTTTTAGGCTTCGCTGCGAAAAAAACGCAATAAAATTAACTTTATTTGCACGCATCTGCAAAAAAAAACAAAAAGACTTGATAAAACCAATAAAATCCTATTACTTTGTTTGCTTGAAAGAGAGAGGGTGTTTCTTCTCGTTCTTCTATTATAAATATGATGGTTCCTCGTATAATAAATTACTTAAAGTCTTATTTTTCTTTTCAAACAAATATATCACTCCACCTTTTTATTGTTTTTGGACTTGCTATTCTTCTCTATTCCAATACCTTAGACCATGAAATGGCGCAAGATGATACTGTGTTGATTCAAAAGAATCGTTTTGTGAAAAGAGGTTTTGCAGGGATAAAAGATATTCTTACAACGGATTCATTTGCAGGCTTTTATCAAAAAGGGGAGATACAACTTTCGGGAGGTCGTTATCGCCCGCTTACGATAGTGATGTTTGCCATTGAAACAGAACTTTGGGGGCAGCCTGAACTTGATGCCGAAGGCAAACAAATGCTGGACAGTGAGGGCTTTTCTACGAAAAAATATAACACAAAACTTGGGCATAGCATCAATATTTTCCTGTATGGAATACTCGCTATCATGCTATATATATGGTTATTAGAACTTTATAATCCCCACCGCGATAAAGAAAAGCCCGTCTTCTATCTCATGGCATTTTGCATCACTTTGTTATTTATCGCCCACCCGCTTCATACAGAAGTAGTCGCTAATTTAAAAGGCAGAGATGAGATTATGTCC
>JBOFDL010000154.1:0-8245 GCA_051646985.1 Bacteroidales bacterium
CAAAGTACTAGGGTGGGGAAAATTTTCATCAGCTAATAATAATTTCATTTCTTAGGCTGCATTTGTATTGTGTGTAACCACTAAACTATCCTGCATACACTCATATAAATACGCAAAAATCGCTTGTATATGTTCCTCTTTCAAACGAGGATAGCTTTCATATAACTGCGCAATTGTCCAGCCGTCTGCTAACCGCTTTACCAGTAATTCCACAGAAAGTCGAGTCCCTTTGATAACAGGTTTGCCTGCCAAAATATTTTTGTCCGTATGAATATGAGCTGAATAATGTTGCATATCAAAAAATAAACTAAGTTTAGCACAAAGATAACGTAAAGCAAGGCAAAAGCAAAAAATAATTGCGTATTTTCGTGGCGTTCATTCAAATGATTCATTAAACTGATGAAAAAAATCTTATTAGTTGCCGCCACTTTGGGCGAAAGTAAGCTTTTGCGAGAGGCTTTTTCTTTTCAACAAGCTGAAAATCAACATATTCTTAGTTATCAAGAGAACGAATATACCTTGTTACATACAGGCATTGGTATGGTAAATACTGCCTATCAGTTGGGGAAGTATTTGGCGAGGAATAAAGTGGATTTTGCGGTTAATTTTGGCATTGCGGGTAGTTTTGATAAGGCTTTTGAATTGGGGCAAGTTGTTGAAATTGTGGAAGATAGCTTTTCAGAAATGGGTGCGGAAGACAAAAACAGTTTTCTTGATTTGCAAATGATGGGCTTTCCGAGTATTTCAGCACCTTTGCATTATAATACCTTTTCTAATCCTTCAATTTCTACTTATCCTATTCCTAAAACTACTGCAATTACGGTGAACACGGTGCATGGCGAAACTCATGCTATCGAAAAATGCCGAACTTTATGGAACAAACAACTTGAAACGATGGAAAGCGCGGCTTTTTTTCAAGTGATGATAATGGAAAAGCTACCTTTTCTTGCTGTTAGAAGCCTCTCTAATTATGTAGAGCCAAGAGATAAATCGCGTTGGAAGATTGGCTTGGCTGTGCAGAACATTAACCTTTTTATAATGAATATGATAAAGGAAAATAGCCTAGCAAAAGGGTAAATTTTCTTTCGCCCAAAAATGTCACCGCATCTATACAAACTTAGTTTCAAAAACGAGTTGTATAGATGCGGCTTTGTTTGAAAAAGTAGCAAGTGAGTGAAAGATAGAACAGGCAGTTAATAAACCTAGTAAGGTGCAAGAAACACCTTACTAGGTTTAAAACAAAAAAAGAAACTTTCCTTTCTGACCTGCGTAGGTTTTTCCTGAACCTACGCAGGTCTAATAAAGAGCAAAGTAGCTAGTAATAAGGTTATTTCTAGCCAATAAATCCTTTTATTACCCAAATACAGAATTATTTCTAGCCAATAAATCCTTTTATTGCCCAAATACAGGATTATTTTTATTTGATAGATACCTATACAAAAAAAACCTTATGAGGAGTTGCGCTCACTCATAAGGTTGGAGATACTTACTTCTTTTATTTTATTTTCTCATTCCATCAAAACCCATCGCAATACCCATGATTTGAAAGGTTCTTTTTCACCTCCCCACCAATTCCAAAAAGTCCTTTTCCGAAATAATTTTCACGCCATCTTTGTTCGCTTTCTCCAGTTTTGAACCACCTGCTTCTGCCCCTGCAATAAGGAAGGAGGTTTTTTTAGAAACGGAAGACTTCACTTCGCCACCCAAAGATTCGATGTATTCTTTTAATCCATCTCTCGAAAAGTTTTCAAATGTGCCAGAAATAACGAAATTCTTCCCCGCTAATGCCGTGCCTTTTGGCGTATCGCTTTCAGCAGCAGCCAGTTGCAAACCCGCATTTTCTAACGCTTTGATAATTTGTTGAGCATAAGGATTTTGGAAGAAATCTAAAATAGATTGCGCGATGGTTTCGCCAATATCGGTGAGATTCGACAAAGTTTCTTTGTTTGCTTGCGCCATCTTTTCTAGCGAACCAAAGTATTTTACCAGTTTTTTTGCCTTTACTGACCCCACATTTGGAATCCCCATAGCAAATAACACGCGCTCAAAAGGCACACTTGTACTCGCTGCCACTGCCGCAATTAAATTTTTGGCAGAAGTATCCGCAAAGCCTTCTAATTTTATAACTTGTTGATATGTAAGAGAATATAAATCAGCATAATTCTTTACTAAACCTGAATCAATCAACTGACTTACGATTTCTGTCCCTAAACCATCAATGTTCATTGCCTTGCGATGGGCAAAATGCTCCACTTTCCCCTTCAATTGAGGTGGGCAAGCATTGTCATTGTAACAAAAATGGTTCGCCTCTTTTTCCAAGCGAATGAGTTCCGTACTACAAGCGGGGCAATGCGTAACAAAGTGGATTTTTTTTGCATTGTCAGCCCTTTTCTCCTTCACAACTGCAGTGATTTTCGGAATAATTTCGCCCCCTTTTTCCACCATCACCACATCATTCTCATGCAAATCTAAACGCTCAATCTCATCTGCATTGTGAACAGAAGCCCTTTTTACGATTGTTCCTGCTAACAAAATAGGTTTCAAATTAGCAACGGGCGTTATTTTCCCTGTCCTACCTACTTGAAAATCAACACTTAATAATTGAGTTGTTACTGAAGCCGCAGGGTATTTAAAAGCAATGCCCCAGCGCGGAGCCTTTGCGGTAGAGCCTAAAATATCGCGCAGTGCAACTTCATTTACCTTAATTACAATGCCATCAATGTCATAATCTAAGCCAAAACGCCCATTATCCCACTGATTAATGTACGCCATTACCTCCGCAATGTCCTTGCAAACCTTGTGATTACCGCCCGTAGGAAAGCCCCAAGCGGCTAAATTTTGCATATTTTCGCCATCAGTCGCGCTATTCTGTTCATCATTTGCAATTTGATAGGCATAAAAAGTAAGGGGTCTTTTTGACACTTCATTTGAATCACTCGATTTCAAAGAACCTGCCGTTGCATTTCGCGGGTTCATCGTGCGGTCTTCGCCTGCCTGTTCGCGCTCATCATTCCACTTGTCAAAAGCTTTTCGGTGCATCAATACCTCTCCTCTTACCTCTATAAAATCAGGGATTTGTTCGCCGCGCAACTTTAAAGGAACGTTGCGAATCGTGCGCACATTTGCCGTAACTTCATCACCTTGCACCCCATCGCCCCGTGTTACAGCGCGAACTAATATGCCTTTTTCATAATGCAAGCTCATCGAAACACCATCAAATTTATGCTCTACCATATAGGTAAAACGCCTCCCTTCTGATAGTTTAACTACTTGATTGTTAAAGTCTTCTATGTCTTCCAAAGAATAACTATTGCCCAAACTTAACATCGGCTTCAAATGAACAAAACTCACAAAAGTCTTGTTAATTTCACCGCCAACTCGTAGCGTAGGCGAATCAGCCCGCTTAAACTGCGGGTATTGCGCTTCCCATTTCTCCAATTTCTTCAACAACATATCAAAGTCATAATCAGAAATGGTAGGAGTCGCCAAAATGTAATAATTGTAATTGTGCTGATTAATGTCAGTAATCAACTTGTCTATTTCCGCTTGAACTGTATCGTTTTGCATATTTTGAAGGAATAAGTTTGAAATTATTTTTGGCAAATTTAGTGCTTATTTTTAGTATTTGCAAACAGATAAACACTTACTTCCCCATTTTTTTCATTAGCTCTTCTTGCTTTAGAATCACTTTTTTAATGCCCTTAGCATCTGGTAAATTACTTTTTTGATAGCTCTCTATCAAAGGAAGGGTTTTCGTAATTTTTAATACCGCATGATAATCACTTAGACTATACTCATTTGTATCCATTTTTTGCAAAAGTTGGGTTAACTCCTGCGTTTGCTTTTTAAAATTAGCCTCCCTAGCTTCTATCATGCCCAACATTTTCTTCTTTAAAGTAGAGTCTTTGATTTGATTAATATGTTGATTTGCAGCACGATAATAGTTAGTAGCTTTCCCAAAAAACGATGAAGTTATTGCCTCATTTTCTACTTTTTCCTTTGTTATATTCTCTAAATCTTCCTCTATTTGTTGCAAATCGGGGGAGGTTTTCATCAATTCTTCATACAATTCTTCTACTAAATCCTCCCCTCCGCGACTATAACTATACGATTTAATCTTGTTTTCTGTCAAAGCTACAGGAATTGGGGCAGGTACAGGCTTTGCCTCCTGTGTAACTGCTTGCTTTTTACAAGCGGTAAAGGATAAGATGCTGGAAAACAGTACGATAAATAACGCGCTTTTTTTCATAAATGGTTTAAAATTTACGTAAATGTATGTTAATTGTGAATAGAAAGCAAATTTGAAGAAAAAATAACCTTGTTGATAAGTACGTTTTTCAAAACATAACTTATCAGAAGTGTGTATTATTATTTTGTGTGTTTTTACTTATTGTTCGGCTATCATGCTGTAAACATCTTCTCAAATAATAAGTGAATACAATGGGTGAGAAGATGCTTACAGCATAACAGCCTAAAGAAATGGAGGTTACAAATTCTTCATGAAATAACAATAAATAACCTTTTTTCATGCACCAAGTTAAGGCTTAATACGTATAAGGCAATGTTTAGGTTAGCATTATGCTGAACGAATAACGTTCTTTAACACTTAGTTTAACATTTATCATTATATATAACAAATGAACATCACATATATTGCGATTGGTTCGGAGCTGCTAAAAGGCAGAATTATTAATACCAATCTAACAAAGGCGGGTGAAATGCTGCGTTCAGTAGGGCTAGATTTGACAAAAAGCATGGAAATTCCTGATACAAAAGCGGCAATTTTAAGTGCTTTGTCGGAGGAGATGGAGCGTGCAGAGGTGCTTATTTTTTCGGGGGGCTTAGGTCCAACAAGCGATGATATTACCAAGAAAACGTTGGCGGCGTTTTTTGGGAAGGAATTGGTTTATGATATGCCCGCTTTGGCGCGTTTGGAAAAATGGTTTGGCGATAGAGGGCGCGTTTTATCGGAAACAAATAAAATGCAAGCCCTTGTGCCTGAAGGTTGTACAGTTTTGCCTAATGTAAAAGGCACTGCGCAAGGAATGTTATTTCAAATGAATCAAAATGGGCAGCAAAAATACATTTTCTCTCTCCCCGGTGTTCCACATGAGATGCTTTATTTGCTTGAATATGAAGTAATTCCTGTAATTCAGCAGCATTTTACTACGCAATACATTCAAAACCATATTTTTCGACTTTGGGGAATTGCCGAGTCTGATGTAGCAGATAAATTAGCGCATCTTGAGGCACAATTTCCACCGCAATTAGACTTATCTTATCTGCCAAGAATTGATGGTTTATGGTTGGAGTTAACATTTCGGGGCGATGAAAGTGAAAAAGAGCAAGCAATAGAAACATTAGCGCATTTTAAAGACCTGATTCGTAAGGAAATAACAAAATACCTATATATTGAAGGAAAATTACCGATTGAAAAGGAACTTAATGCTTATTTCTTGGAGAAAAAACTGACCCTTGCCATTGCCGAAAGCATGACAGGTGGTGGCATTGCAGGTAAATTGGTAACAATTAGCGGTGCATCGGCTTTTTTGAAGGGCGGAATGGTAACATACATGACCGAAACGAAAGTCAAACAGCTAAAAATTCCTGCCAAACTCATTAAGGAAAAAGGCGTAGCCTCCCCCGAAGTAGCGCAAGCAATGGCAGAAGCAGTTCGCAAGAAGTTTAATGCCGACATTGGACTTGCCTCTACAGGTTTTGCCGAAGCTGATGAACAAAACAAAATGCCTTACGTTTGGCTTGGCTACGCCGATGAAACGCACAGCGATTCACGTCAAGATTTTTTCTTTTATGATAGAACGATGAACATAGAAAGAGCCGTTGCCGCCGCTTTGGTTTTTTTGTGGAGAAAGTTAGTAGGCAGCTTATAAAGTAAAGAAGAAACCCTTTCGAGGGTCTGCGACCACTCGAAAGGTTGCAGAATGTTAATATAAGAGTATGTTACTTTACGAGTGGTCGAAGACCCTCGTAAAGTTTTTTTATGTGATTTTCTATGAAGTGCAGAAAATCCTGTTTTTAGCCAATAATTGCTTTTTTTGGCAAGAAATAAGTCTGTATTTGGGTAATAATTGCTTTTTTTTGCCAAAAACAGTGTTATTACTAGCCGTCCTGCTCTTGATTAGACCTGATGAGGTGCGGGAAACACCTCATCAGGTCTTGCCTTTGTAAAAAAACTAAAGTTTTTTTCAAGAAGGTCATTCAGCGATAGCCGAAATGACCTTCTTGAAACCTAGCAAAGTGTTTTCTGCACCTTGCTAGGTTTATTCACTGGCTGTCCTGCATTTGATTAGACCTGCGTAGGTTTAGGAAAAACCTACGCAGGTCTTGCCTTTGTAAAAAAACTAAAGTTTTTTTATCACAGGTCATTGAGCGATAGCTGAAATGACCTTCTTGAAACCTAGCAAGGTGTTTCCTGCACCTTGCTAGGTTTATTCACTGGCTGTTCGGCACTTCTCCTCTCCCCTTCCCTTTTCCATGCAGCCGCATCTATACAACTAGCACTGAAAACTATGCTTGTAAAGATGCAGCCGCATTTTTTGTGAGGGTAAAAATAAAATATCTTCCTATTCATTCACTCCCAACTACTTGCAATCCAATTGCTTTTTACTTATCTTTGCCAAACATCATAAAAAGTGTAATTCCATGCTTTTTTATTGATGTATTACCTTTATGAAATATACACTATTTACACTTTCCTTGCTTTTTATTTGTCCCTTTTTGATGGCGCAATCGCTGTTAAAGGACATCAATAAAACCAAAGTTGCCGCAGAATTTAACTGGCATTTTGGCTTGACTCCAAAACAGGTCTTATTTTCTCTCAATTTGCCTACTACGGGCTATGAACCTTATATTACTTCGGCTAATGAAACAGGCTTTACCTTATTAAAGGACATACAAGTAGGAGCTTTTGACAGCCAACCACTATATTTGTATTATTCTCCTATCCAACAAAAAACTTATTTTAGTGTATATAAGGGAATACAAGCAAGCGAAACAATGACGGAAATGTGGTGTACTGATTTTACAGAAGAGGGGACTATTTTCTTGGGGGTTACGCGTGGATTTATAAGCAGCTCTCAATTACCTAGCTTTATAGAAATGAATAATAAAGTATATTGGCTAGATAGTAAAGCACAATTGTGGGCG
This sequence comes from Bacteroidales bacterium, assembly GCA_051646985.1. Lineage (GTDB taxonomy): Bacteria > Bacteroidota > Bacteroidia > Bacteroidales > UBA932 > JAITMY01. The sequence goes on from JBOFDL010000154.1 coordinate 7,168, forward strand.
AGTGATGGTACTAAAGAAGGCACAACTGTTATAAAAAACTTGGAATTAATACCTGATTATGCTTATATTTCTGATGTAAACTTAATAATATGGAAGCAAAAATGTTATTTACAAGCAATAAATAGTTCTTATAGCTTTGGTTTATGGGAAACAGATGGAACAAGTGCAGGTACAAAAAGGCTTACTTTTCAGCAACAAGCAATTACTCAACCTTCTAGTTTACAAGGTATCTATGTGTGGGATAATGAATTATATGTAATTGCATTAGAAAATATAAATGGGCTAATGAGTTTATTTAAGGTCAATGAAAATGCCAATGAAGTAGAAAAAATAACAGAAATTCCTTTACTAACAGGCTGGAATTCACTGTCATCTTTATTTCCTGTTGGGGCAACTTCCGATGCTTTGTATTATGTTTATCAGAAACATAACGGTGTTTTTACCTTATTCAAAATAAAACATGGCACGAATGAGATAATTAAAGTGGCTGAAAATGGAGCTATGGGCAGCCCTATTATTGTTAATAATACTTGCATTTTTCAAAATACTGATAGTGTGAATGGTGCGGAGCTATGGAAAGATACTGATGCAGGGGCAGTTTTGTTGAAAGACATTGCCATTGGAAAAAAATCAGCTTTTGATAAACAAGTATATTTTCACCCTAAACTTGTGGGAAATCAAGCCTTCTTTTTTGCTGATGATAGCCTACATGGTTTTGAAATGTGGAAAACTGATGGTACTGAAAATGGAACAATTTTTTTACAAGATATTTTAAACACTCCTTTTCATAAACCCAATTTTTATCATTTTCATGAAGCAACTTATCAAAACAAATACTATTGGGTGGTAGAAGGACAACATTTATGCGTTAGTGATGGCACAATAGATGGCACAAAAAAAGTGGCAAGCTACCATCATCTTCCCCAAATTATAGGTGCAAATGAAGAAGGCGTTGTTTATGTAGGCAAAGAAGAAGGAAGATATGCTTTATATCAAGTCAATCAAAATCATAATCCTAAGTTACTTTTTGAACCTCCTTTTGTACGAAATGCGGGTGCTAATCCTGTTGGATTTACCC
>JBOFDL010000155.1:0-6717 GCA_051646985.1 Bacteroidales bacterium
TCTGCACTATTGGTGGATTGCGAATGTTCATCTAACTCACCCCTTCCTGTTCGTCTTGCGGTTCCTGTAACTTCTGGGATTTTAAGCAATTCTGCTTCAATAAGATTACCAAGTCGTTGACTTTCTTCGAGCGATACTCCAGGCTTGCTAATGGCTGATATTACAAATGAACCTTCATTAAATTCTGGCAAAAAACTTCGCCCCATTGTAAAAAATATGATAATCGCTAACACAAAGACTGCAATCGTGGGGTAAAGTACCAATTTCCAATGATTAAGCGTCCACAAAAGAGCATTTCCATAAAGTTCTGAAAGTTTACGAGAAAGCCATTTTTCTTTTTCATTTTTATTAAGATGTTTTTCTCCTCCAAGCATTATACGACATAGAAGTGGAGTGACCGTAAGTGCTACAACGGTAGAAGCACAAAGCGCAATCATAAATGCTATCCCTAGTGGGACTAGCATACGTCCTTCCATTCCTGAAAGGAAAAATAAAGGAGAAAAACCTGCAATGATAATGAGTGTTGAATTGAGTATAGGCATACGCACTTCTTTTGAAGCTTCATATACCACCGTAAGCACTGTTTGACGTTCGTATTTGGGAAGACGATGATTTTGGCGCAATCGCTTGTAAACATTTTCGACATCAACAATTGCATCATCTACTAAAGAGCCAATCGCAATACACATTCCGCCAAGCGTCATCGTATTGATGTTGAAACCAAGGAAATACAAAATAATCATCGTGGCTAATAACGAAAGTGGAATCGCTAACACCGAAATAATCGTGGTACGAAAACTCCCTAGAAATAAAAAAAGTATGAGAATTACGAAGACTGCACCTTCTAACAAGGCTCTTCCTACATTGTTAACAGAGGCTTCAATAAAGTCCGCTTGACGGAAAATTTTTGTATCCATTCGTACATCCGCAGGAAGCGACTTTGTCAAATTTGCAAGTTTATGTTCGATTTGCTCAGTAACGTTGAGCGTATTAATATTAGGCTGCTTTGAGACTGCCAAAATAACCGCAGGATGTCCGTTCTGCGAAGCATATCCCATTTTAACGGCCGTTCCAATAACCACCTCCGCAACATCGGAGATAAGTACAGGTTTTTCACCAACCGTTTTAATAAATGCTCTACCAAGTTGGTCAAGTTCATTTGTACGAGCGATTCCTCGCAAAACGTATTCATTTCCATAGTCTCGCAAAACTCCTCCTGACGAATTATTGCTAAGGCTGGCTCCTACTTGTTCAAGTTCATTGAGGGTAACGCCATAAATATCCATTTTTTGAGGGTCTGCCAAAATTTGATATTGTTTATAATCTCCCCCAATAATACTCACTTGTGAGACTCCTCCTGTTGCCAAAATTGCTGGTTTTACAATCCATTCGGCAAGGGTACGAAGTTCCATAAGGGACGTTGTTTCTGATTGCAAGCCTATGAGTAAGATTTCTCCCATTACACTTGCTTGCGGGGCAAGTACTGGCACAACATCGGTAGGAAGTCTATTTCCAAGACTCACCATTTTTTCACTTACAATCTGTCGAGCCTGAAAAATATCTGTTCCCCAATCGAACTCCACCCATACAAAGGATGAGCCAAGCATCGAGACAGAGCGTACACGACGAACATCGGTTGCACCATTGACTGCGGTTTCTATAGGAAAGGTTACAAGTCTTTCTACTTCTTCGGGAGCCATACCATAGGTATCTGTCATCACAACAACGGTGGGGGCGGTGAGGTCTGGAAATACATCTACGTCCATTTTTTGTATTGTCCAAACACCTCCAACAATGAGTAGAATTGCGCCCAACAATATGAATAGCGTATTGTTGAGTGAGAATTTAATTATATTGTTCAACATAGCTTTGTGGGTTTAGTGAACATGTCCATGTTCGGCATCGAGAGAGTTGGCGGATTGCAACAATTTCAATAAAATTGCGCCCTTTGTAACTACTCGCTCGCCGCTATTTACACCTTTTATAACTTCCGTATTTAATCCATCGCTTACGCCTGTGGTGATGAGTCGTTTCTCAAAATACTCTGGGGTAATTTGCACGAACACGAAAAATGCTCCCATTTCTTCAACAATTGCACCATTTGGGACAACAATCGCATTAGAGTTGGTACGTGTTATGATATGTATTTCGACAAATGAGCCTGCAATAAAATCCGCCGTATTTTGTATGCTGAAAGATACGGGAATAAGGGGATTATTAAGATTTGTAGAACGACCATAGGATATGATTTTTCCGCCCAATTCGTTAAGTGAGTAAACTTTGTTGGTATTCATAATGCGGAGATTGGCTCCTGTAATCTGCGAAAGCATTGGAGCATATCTTTGCGAAAGATGGGCGGTAATAATTAAATTTTTGTTGCTAGTGACGATGAAAATGGCTTGTCCTGCGGGAGCATATTCTCCGTTTTTCACCAAGACTTGTTTTATAAATCCATTCACTGGAGATTTGATAATTTGTTTCCCTGAAGAGAAATTTTGACGGAGGTTATTATAAACGATTTCTGCATTTTTGAATGTTGCTTCGGACTCGAACAATGCACGTTCTGAAACAATACGGTCTTTTGCAAGTTCTTTTTTTCGTTCATAATCGGACTTGGCTCTATTGTACTCCGAAAGGGCTTCATTATAGCGAACATCTATATTATTATCGGCAAGTCCTCCGCCCTCAATGATAAAGAGCGACTCCCCTAAATGAACGGATTGTCCAATGAGCACATCTGATTTTACAAATTGCACCATTCCGCTAGCTTTAGCAACAATCACTTTTTCATCCATTTGTGAAGGTTGTACTTGAGCGGTGGCTCGAATGATTTGTCCAAAGGCTTGAGATTTTACGATTTCTGTTGCAAAATCTATTTTCCAGCTTTGTTCTTTTGTGATGATAACTCCATTGGCGGATGTGATGCTTTCTTCTTCGGCCTCATGTTGTGCTTCATGTTCATCATCATAAACTTGAATATCGTCAAGGGTAATTTGTGCACTTCCGCTAGGAGTCATAATCTCAAACACAAGTTTTCCTAGACCTATTGTTTGCGGGCTTAGTGTAAATTCAAAAGTGCCTGCTTGAAATGGCTCTTCGAGGGTTTGAGAAACGCTGTGTTCGCCGACAATGAGACTTGCGGTGATTTTCCCTTCTGTGAGAGGTTTAAAGTTGTTGAGATGTGTAATTTGCAAAAGAATATGACTCTCTTTGTCGAGGACTAAAGGTTCAAATTTGGCAAATAATTCAAAGTCGGCATTATATGCTGTTCGCTGTAAATGCTCATCATGAGCATGTTCATCTGTGCTTTTTGGCGAAGATTGAAAACAGCCTACTAAAAGAGGAATTATCAATAAGATAATAATGATGTGATGTGTTTTCATAGTGATTTATATATTAGTGTACATACGTAAAATAGGACTATTTGCCTGCGACTTATTGGTGTATGAGTATATCTTTTTAGCAAAAAGAGTGCCGAAAATACAAGGTATCCAAACCTATAGTCATACCTTATATGACTACTGATTTTTTAAGAATATTGATGCTATTCAGGCAAGTTAACAAGCAGGAGGTGCTCGTAAAGGAACGGCGAAGGAGAATTGAACGGGTATTTTTAGCGAAGGATAATAAAAGGCAAGTTTTGCAAGCTTATTTGGCAAGACGTGAAAGTTGAAAAACGATGGAATGGCATGAAGCGTCAACAAGCATTGTGAAACGATAGGATTTGTTGTTGAATTTGTGATGAGGTAATAAACAAAATCCTCTGCGTGATGATGTTCTGGGAAATGCTCCTGTTCGTGATGGGTGTGTGTATGAAAATCTGCGAGATTACATACAATTTCATCATTCGAATCACATACATAATGCGTATGCGGCACTGCATTGTGCAATAGCACAACGGAATAAACCGCTATAAATAGATAGATTATGTTTTTGTGTGATTTCATGCTTGCAAAGATAAGCATTTATTTTCCGTTGACTTGAAATTTGAGGAATATACCCTTTTATTACTTTGCTTACTTGCTATTTGTGTTCAAGTCTTAGCATGTTCGGATAAAAATATTTTGTTCTTGTATTATCCAAAAAAATGCCGAAAAAATCCCTATTAAATAAGCGCATTTTGACAACAATAATGCACCTAGATATTTGTTTAGGTTTATTGCAAATTAGCAATCATTTTTTAGAGACATAATTAGCCTGCGTTTTTAATGTACTATAGATGGCCAAATCCGTAAAAACATTTCCGCTCAAAAGTTCGCCTGCCCGTTCTATGCCTTCGAAAACAAATCCCAATCGTTCGGGAATAAGCCGACTACGTTTATTTTCAAGAGCACATTTTATTTGTATGCGATTCATGCCAAAATCTGTAAACGCAAAGTTGCATAAACTAGAAACGGATTGACTTATAATTCCTTTGCCTTGATATGCTTCAGATAACCAATAACCAATTTCTGTTTTTTGGTTTGGGCGGTCAGTGGATTTAAAGCCGATTAAGCCGACGAAGTGTCCTTGATAATGAATCGTGAAAATGGGTTCTGCTTTATCCTCTGGTAAGGACAGCACAGATTCTATAAAGATTTTTGTATCATTCGGTTCTTTTATGAACTCCACAAAGGGAAGCCATTGTCCAAAGTACTCTCTTTGACTATTTATGATATGATAAATAGCCTTGTAATCGCTCATTTGCAGGGATTTTAAGACAAGATGCTCATTGACCTCTAATAGTTTATTCATATAAAATTCTTTTTCGCCTCGATTTGCTTCTCATGCAATTCGAGGCGAGTATTCATTATTTATTTAGAATAGAAAATTAAATAAATAACCTGATAGAATAATACAAAAGGTCGTTACACCAAAAAATATCCCAATTAATCGCCAAGTCATTACTTTTTTGAGCATCGTAGCCTCTGGCACCGAAAGTGCAATAACCGCCATCATAAACGACAGTGCTGTCCCAAAGGGAACGCCTTTGGCCACTAAAACCTGCATTATTGGAACTACCCCTGCTGCATTGGCATACATCGGAACGCCGATAAGCACCGATAGCGGAACAGCATACCAGGTTTTTTCGGAGATGTATTGTTCAAAAAAATTGGTGGGAATAAATCCATGCATCAAAGCACCAATACCAATACCAATAATAACGTAAATAAGCACACTGCCAACAATGCTCCATGCTTCTCGAGCAATGGGGAAAAGGCGTTTGCGAAATGACAATGTAAAAGTATCAGACTCAGCTTCTGGAAGTTGTTGCTCACTTACGGCTTGTTTTGCCCAATCCGTAAGATAAGCCTCAAGCCTCATTCGTCCAAGTATCATGCCGGCAATGATGCTCAGTAAAAAGCCCGAAAGTGTATATAATAAAGCGACCTTCCACCCGAATGCACCCCAAAACATTGCGATGGCAATTTCGCTCACCAAAGGTGAACTAATAAGAAAAGTAAGCGTTACCCCTAAATGAAGTCCTCCCTTCACAAAGCCAATAAAAAGCGGTACCGAGGAGCAAGAACAAAACGGTGTTACAACGCCTAAAAATGAAGCTATAACATAATCAAGTCCATACATCTTATGCGTTGCAAGGTAACGACGCATTCGGTCAATGGGGATATAGGAGTTAATAATGCCCATCACAAGACTGATGGCAAACAATAATATGAGAATTTTAAGCGTATCGTAAATAAAAAAATTAAGCGCATCACTCCAATGACTTTCTGGACTCATCCCAAAAAGACGAAAGACTAACCAATCTGCAAAATGCTGTATCATACTTTTTTTGTGTTATTTAATGAATATTGTCCAACAGTAATGGCTGCCGACGAGTATAAAAATGACCGCCGTAATTCGTTTAAACCATCGCTCAAATGTTTTTATATTGTTGTAAAATAATCCGACCCTCGAGACGCTGAATGCTAATATCCATGCAAAAATAATAACCGGCAATCCTGTGGCAAGCGCAAAAACAATCGGCAAAAAATAAGCCCCCGAAGCAGATACGGATAAAGGGATTAAACCTCCAAAATAAAGAACCGCACTGTATGGACAGAATGCTAATGCGAAAATAACTCCTAATAAAATCACGCGATAGAAATTTAAAGATCCCTCTTTTTCTGCTATTCTTGAAATCCATTGATTCGAAAATGGCAAATTAATTTTTACAACATCAAGCATAAAAATACCGATAACAAGCAAAAGAGGTCCAATAAACATTTCTCCATAAATGCTAATCATTTTTTGAATCTTGAAAGTACTTGTACCTTGTCGAAGAACAAGAATGAGAATCATTCCCAAAATACTGTAACTGATTATGCGACCCAGTGTATAGAGTAATCCATTGAGAAAAACCCTTTGACGATTCTGCAAGTCTTTTCCAATATATCCCACAGCCGTAATATTCATCGCAAGTGGACAGGGGCTAATCGCAGTAAGCAAACCAAGAAGAAATGCGGTTATGAGCGGAAATTGTGAATTTCCAATAAGATTTTGAAGATATTCCATGCTTGTTTTTTTGAGAATTGGGAACCTATTGCATCAAAGTATTGAGATAATCATCAATGGTGGATATGATGTCTTGGCGCAAGGAGGTGGGATTATTGACCGCATTTTCAAATGCTTTGTCGGTAAGGTTTTTGAACTCCGAGGGAGTGGCAATGAGTAAACTGCTGAACGAGATTTCGTATTTTTCAACAAGCCCTTCATTTTCTTTTTTTGTAAAATCTA
>JBOFDL010000156.1:0-5600 GCA_051646985.1 Bacteroidales bacterium
ATGCGCACAAATTGAGAAGAGAGGAATTGTGATGCTTGTTCTCAATATGAACTCACCGTCTACTCTCTCCACGAAGTACAACGATTGAGATAGGTCCATAAAAAACATATCTACATCTTTTTATTTTTTCAGAAAATAACTGTATATTCGTGAATTCATTTAACTCAACATATAGTTTCATATGAAAATTACGCACATTGAACACATTGGCATTGCTGTAAAAAATATCAAAGAAGCCATCCCCTACTACGAGAATGTTCTCGGTCTTAAATGCTATAATATTGAAGAAGTCGCAGACCAAAAAGTAAAAACTGCATTTTTTATGATTGGGCAAACAAAACTTGAACTCCTAGAAAGTACCTCTCCAGATGGTTCTATCGCAAAATTTATAGAAAAAAAAGGCGAAGGCGTGCATCATATAGCCTATGCAGTAGAGGGCGGAGTGAATAATGCTTTAGTTGAGGTTGAAGCGCAAGGTGTACAATTAATCGACAAGCAATCTCGCAAGGGAGCAGAGGGCTTAAATATAGGCTTTCTGCATCCAAAAACCACACAAGGGGTTCTGACAGAATTCTGTGAAAAATCGCTTTAAAATATTTAAATTTAAAATAGTAATATTTATAATATAATGAGTACGGAACAAGAACAAATCATAGCATTGGCTAATCGTCGAGAAAAAGCGCGTATTGGTGGAGGTCAAAAACGAATTGATGCACAACATCAAAAAGGAAAACTTACGGCAAGAGAGCGTATTGCCCTTTTGCTTGATGAAGGTAGTTTCGAAGAATTTGATATGTTTGTAGAGCATCGTTGTGCAAACTTCGGTATGGAGAAGGAATCCTATATGGGGGATGGTGTTGTTACGGGTTGTGGCACAATTGATGGACGTTTGGTATATCTTTATTCGCAGGATTTTACAGTGTATGGAGGCTCGCTATCTGAAACAATGGCGCTTAAAATTTGTAAAGTGCTAGACCAAGCAATGAAAATGGGAGCTCCTGTTATTGGGATAAATGATTCGGGAGGCGCACGCATTCAAGAAGGAGTAAATGCCTTGGCGGGATACACTGAGATTTTTCAACGCAATATATTAGCATCAGGAGTAATTCCGCAAATTTCCGCAATATTTGGACCATGTGCAGGAGGAGCAGTTTACTCTCCAGCATTGACCGATTTTATTGTGATGAAGAAGGAAACAGGGTATATGTTTCTAACGGGGCCAAAAGTCGTAAAAACTGTTACAGGAGAAGATGTTACACAGGAACAACTAGGAGGAGCATCTGTACATACTACAAAATCGGGCGTTTCTCACTTTGCGTCTGATACAGAAGAAGAAGCGATTGCGCTTATTCGAAAATTGATAAGTTATTTGCCTCAAAATAATCTAGAAGAAGCCCCTCTTGAGGTTTGCACAGATCCTATTGACCGCCAAGAAGAGGCTCTTAATAATATTATCCCAGAGAGTCCTAACAAGCCTTATGATATGTATGAGGTAATAAAACTTATTGTTGACCAAGGAGAATATCTTGATGTTCAATCAGCATTCGCACCCAATATTATTACCGCATTTGCTCGATTTAATGGAATTTCTGTTGGAATTGTGGCAAATCAGCCTAAATACTTGGCAGGCGTATTAGATATTAACGCCTCTCGTAAAGCAGCACGATTTGTGCGATTTTGCGATGCTTTTAATATCCCAGTAGTTACTTTGGTTGATGTGCCAGGATTTTTGCCAGGAACAGTTCAAGAATATGGCGGAGTTATTGTACATGGAGCAAAACTACTTTATGCTTATGGCGAAGCAACCGTTCCAAAGGTAACAGTAACACTTCGAAAATCATACGGAGGAGCCTATTGTGTGATGAGTTCAAAACATTTGAGAGGTGATCTAAATTATGCGTGGCCCACGGCTGAAATTGCAGTAATGGGAGCGCAAGGAGCAATTGAAGTCCTTTATAATAAGGAAATTGCCTCTGCAAGTAACCCCCAAGAACTTGCTCAGGAAAAAGCAAACGAGTATGTTGAGAAATTTGCGAATCCCTATAATGCCGCACGCTATGGATATATTGATGATGTAATTTTGCCACAAAACACTCGCTTTAGAATTATTCGAGGGTTGCAACAGTTGGCCACGAAAAAATTAAGTAATCCTGCAAAAAAACATGACAATCTTCCTTTATAAAAATTAGGCAAACAATTAATTATTCAGTATTTTATGAAAAGAAAAATAGTTCATTCCCTAATTTTTATAGGATTCTTACTTTGCTCGACAATAATTTTTGCACAAAAGCCTAGTGATTTGCGCATTAATGAAATAATGACGATCAATACCAATAATTATGAGAATAATTTTGGAGAGCGTAGTGCTTGGATTGAGGTCTTTAATCCCTCTTATGGCTCGGTCAATATTGGAGGCTGCTATTTGAGTGATGATATTGGTCATCTTACCAAGTATGCAATTCCAAAGGGAGATATACTTACTCTTATTCGTCCGCGTCAACATCTTATCTTTTGGGCAGATAATAATCCCACACATGGCACATTTCATCTTAATTTTAATTTAGATAGTGTAGGGTTTTTAGTACTTACGAGTAGTGATGGACGAACCATTATTGATAGTGTGAGTTTCTCAATACAAAAGGAAAATACAAGTTATGCCCGTATTGAAGATGGCACAGGAGATTGGAGTCTTGAAGAAAGACCGACTCCAAGTACAAATAATAAACTACTTGCACTTGAAGCAGCAAATAAACGCTTCTTAAGGTATGATCCTTCAGGAATTGCTATGGCTTTGACTGCAATGAGTGTTGTATTTGCAGCCTTATTTTCGCTATTTTTAATATTCAGGACTTTAGGTATTTTATTGAACTTTTCTCCTAAGAAAAAAAAGAGCGCAAAAAAAACATTGACAAACGCATCTAGAGTTGATGGTAATGAAGTCTGTGCAGCCATTGTAATGGCCATGGAAATGTATCAACGAGAAGTGTCGGAATTAGAGTCTAATATTTTGACAATCAATCGTGCGAGTAAGGCGTATTCGCCTTGGAGTTCAAAACTTTATGGACTACGTCAAAATCCTATTAAAAAATAAATATTATCCTAACTATGAGAAAATATAAAATTAAAATTAATGGCAATGATTATAGCGTAGCTATTAAAAATACGGATGGAAATACTGCAGAGATAGATGTAAATGGATTGCCCTATCAAGTGGAGATTGAACGACCAGTATCAACTGTGAGTAAAACTCCCAAAATCATGCAAGTCGCAAGTGTTCCATCGTCAGAATCGCATCAAACCACGATAAAAACTGGGAATCTTGGCAGTGCTGGCACTATAAAATCACCGCTACCTGGTGTTATTCTTGAGACACTTGTTCGTGAGGGAGATACTGTTACGTTGGGACAAAAAATAATGGTATTAGAGGCTATGAAAATGGAAAATAGTATCGAGGCGAGTGTGGCAGGAAAAGTAATATCAATAAAAGTACGCAATGGAGAATCCGTTCTTGAGGGTGCAGAATTGCTAACGATTGGTTAAATTTATGAAAGAACTATTTGTGTTTTTAGGTGAAAATCTGCAGCAGTTTTTTGCTTATACTGCCTTTTCTTATATAACATTAGGGCACGTCGTGATGATAGTTGTAGGTCTTATATTTTTATATCTAGCTATTCGTTATGACTTTGAACCAATGCTTCTTATTCCTATTGGATTTGGTGTTTTGATCGGAAATATTCCTTTTTTAGAGGGATTGCGTATTGGTATTTATGAAGAAGGATCCGTTCTCAATATCTTATATTTTGGAGTTTTACAGGGAATTTATCCTCCTCTTATATTTTTGGGAATTGGAGCAATGACTGATTTTTCTGCACTTATTTCTAATCCAAAATTGATGTTGATTGGAGCGGCAGCTCAGTTAGGGATTTTTGCGGCTTATATGGCATCACTGTTACTTGGTTTTATGCCCAATGAGGCGGGCACGATTGCTATTATTGGCGGAGCAGATGGCCCTACTGCTATTTTTCTTGCCTCTCGACTAGCCCCCCATTTAATGGGCGCAGTTGCAATTTCGGCTTATTCTTATATGGCTTTAGTTCCAGTAATTCAGCCTCCTATAATGCGCTTACTTACATCTAATAAAGAGAGACTTATTAAAATGCGACCTCCTCGTGCAGTATCGCATTTGGAGAAAGTATTATTTCCAATTGTAGGCTTACTATTAACATGTCTTGTTGTTCCATCAGGATTGCCATTATTGGGAATGTTATTTTTTGGAAACCTATTAAAGGAAAGTGGAGTGACGAGAAGACTTGCAGAAACGGCTAGAGGTCCACTTATTGACATTGTGACTATTTTAATTGGCTTGACTGTTGGAGCTTCAACTCAAGCAACAAATTTTCTTACGGCAAATTCAATTCTGATTTTTGGATTGGGAGCCTCCGCTTTTATAGTTGCAACATTTGGCGGAGTTTTATTTGTGAAGTTTATTAATTTATTTTTGAGTGCGGACAATAAAATAAATCCTCTTATTGGAAATGCAGGAGTCTCTGCGGTGCCTGATTCTGCGCGAGTATCGCAGGTAGTAGGTTTACAGTATGATAAATCAAATCACTTACTTATGCATGCTATGGGACCTAATGTAGCCGGAGTTATAGGAAGTGCAGTGGCAGCAGGTATTTTACTAGGTTTTTTATCTTAATTGTTATAAGAGAAACATAATATTATGATGGATATAAACAAGGCAGAAAACACAAATAGGGAAGAATTGGATTTACTTCAAATAGGTAGAAATCTTGCAGTTTGGAGTTCTAAAACATTTTGGTTTTTATTTGCATTTCTTCTTCGAAAATCACTTTGGTTATTGGGGAGTGTTGTAATGGGGACTGTATTCGCCTTTATAATTTATTATACAGGAGACAAACACTATGAGTCATCTGCGATTGTTATTTCAAATTCAGTGGAAAGTTCCATTGCAATTGAGTTGTTAGAACAACTCAATAATCTTTTGACGCAACGTGAGTATACTGATCTAGCGATGAAGTTGCAGTTGCCTATAGATGAAGTGAAAAAAATTAAAGAAATTAAAGGCTACTATGGATTTGTTTTGGAGGATGCGACTTCGCCCTTTACTTATTCAATCGAACGAGACTTATATATTGATAATCCAAAAATTAGTGAGTCAACACACTATTTTAAGGTGCAAGTCACGGTTAATGATGAGAGCATATATAGTTTAATGGGTAAGGCTTTGTATAATTATTTTTCGAGCGTAAATTATGCGAGTCAATTAAGTCAACTAAGGCAAGAGCAAGTTAAAGAGCAATTAAAAAGTGTTGACAAGGAAATTGCCTATTTGCATCGTGCATTTGGTCGATATGGACAAACTGAAGGAGCGAGTGGAAATAAAATAATGCTTGCTGAAAACACTCAAAGTGAAGTGGGGGCATTACAAGAAGCCTTATTAAATGCAGAAAAAAGAAAAAATCATCTTGAAGAGCAACAACTTTTACAACGGAGTATTTTGTCGGTTGTATTAGATTTTTCAAAGACTTATGTGCCCTCGAATAGTTTGCATTTACACTTAAAATACGCTATTGGAA
>JBOFDL010000157.1:0-1604 GCA_051646985.1 Bacteroidales bacterium
TGCAAACTCATTTTCCTCAAGGAGTAGTAGATAGTGAGATGTTAGAATATGTAGAAGAACAAGAGAATACTTTAGCTACAGCAATACACTCAACAGATTGGTTGGTAGCTGATTTTTTGAGATTTCTTGAACAAGAAGAGATTCTGAAAAATACGGTGGTATATATCTTTCCCGACCATACCTTTATGGGTGGTTTAGAGTTAATAACTTGCCCTGATGAGCCTTGTAAGCTATGGTTTATGACCAATGCCAAAAAGGAGAATTTATCCATTGACACTGGTAATTTTTATCAAATCGACATTGCCAAAAACATATTATCGGGTGCAGGGATAAAACATAATATGCAGTTTCTTTCAGACTTTATTGCAGAGGATAAGAATAGCTATCTTAAAAAGAACATAAAACAACTATCTGCATTAAATGGAAATGCCATTGCTCGTAAAAATACTATAAGTGGAAATCTGCATTTTGAAATCGAAAAAAACAATCTTTTGCATTGTAGCTTAAATGGAGTATCACTTCTTACCCAAAATATAGCATCGATAACAAAAGATAGTAGCCTATTTTTATTTCTTAATAATGAACTCAAACTTTTTGACCAAAAGATAATCTGTAATCTTGATGAAATATATGATTACTATGATGTCTATATCCGTTTATTTGTTACAAAGGGAAAGTATATACACCTTGAATGGGCTAGCAACAATGAACGAAAATACAGCATTCGTAAAGCCAAGAAAATTGAAATTAATAGTCAAGATATTATAGCAATTCTTGATAAGATAGCTGCGCCCAATAAAATTAATAATGAAAATATAGGGAACTTTGAAAAGGGTACAATTCAAGATAACAGCAGTATAGATACCCTTAATAAAAGCCTGCCTGCTTATCTAGAAAATGCTCTAAAGGATAAGCATAATCTAATTTTAATTTCATGCCTTGATGAGGGAAGTCGGTACTTTGGAAAAATTTATCCTACGTTAAGCAGTGTGGGATTAAAAGAAAATTTGGAGGGAAATAGTCGAGGGTCTTATCTGGCAGTTTTTTCAAAAGACACAATCTATTGTGAAAAAGCAGAGTATGGTAGAGCCCTTCATAGGTATCAGAAAATTAAAGACACACATATACATATAACCTCTACAGGTTGGTTTGAACTCTCTTATCCAGTACATCCAGCAAGTTATATTGTTATTAATGGAAAAGACTACTCCTTAAACAAACGAGGATTAAACATCGTGGTTTTTAATATGCAGTCTAAACAAGTAGTTGATGCCTTTAACGTAGATACTTATGGTGATGAAACCTTGAGTGTAATGCGATAAAGCCCTTGAAAAACACAGTTTTTCAAGCCATATTCAAAGGCTTAAAGATCTACCTAAGTTATCTTTAAGCCTTTTATTTTTCAGCGCTTAGGTTTTAAAAGCACAGTAAACTTATTGCCATAACAGCCATGCCTCCAAGCACCCCAATAATTGAGAGGTGATGCTCCCCAAATTTCTCCGACATAGGTAATAGTTCATCAAGTGAAATATATACCATAATTCCGGCAACAGCCGCCAAAACTATGCCATTTGCCAAGGGCGACCAAAAGGGGAGCAAAAATA
>JBOFDL010000158.1:0-4889 GCA_051646985.1 Bacteroidales bacterium
AAGGACGTTGGTGGATGGCACAAAACTTGAACTATACCAAAAATCTTATCAATAATCCAACTCCAGCAGTATCTCCAACCACGCTTGGGACTTATTTCTGTCCAAATGGACTTAGTTTTGCCGGAAAAGCAGTATCGGCAACCACAACGGTTAATAATGAATTGCTAAATGCTCCAACGAATATCGCTGCTGCTTGCAATACTTATGGAGCGGTCTATGGACAAACTACAATTATGTCTCGCAATGGAATGTCGCCCACACAAGATAATCTTACTTTAATTAATGATTATAGTACTTCGCAAGGCATCTGTCCAAAAGGTTGGGTATTGCCAGGACGCAAGGATTATGCTGTTATGTTTAATAAAGTAGCGGGTTGTACAGATGATACAAAAGCACAAACTCCAATAGGAACAAGCGCAGCAGAAGCAATCGCCGTTGCACCTTGTCATCACCATTATAATGCTGTAGCAGGAACAGGTCATAGTAATGGTGCTATCGTTACAAATGGTCCTTTACTATTACGGAGCACTTTGAGCGATCGAATGACTGCGCCTGATGATAGTGTTTTTGCGACTGCCACAAAACCTACTTGGACATGGCTTTCTGTAGGTTCAAAACGGCACCATGGTGCACGTCCTATTGATTATTACGGCTTTTCAGTATTACCCGCAGGATTAAGTTATATTAGTGGTAGTTATATTCGATACTATGCGGTAGGACTATCAACTTGGCCTTTTATTTCAACGGGTACGAGTGAATCAATGGAATCATATTGCATTTGGAGAGCAACGCGTACTTTTTCTTATGAGGCTTTATCTACTTCTGTTTTTGGTACAGTTACTCGTTGTGTACGAGCATATAATCTAGACCAATAACTGCTATCCCAATTCTTTATTGGGGAGATAGGAGAGAATAGACTTTCTTTTGAATGGAATTTATTGCATACGTTCATTCGCACGCTTCAGGTCTTTTTCTTTGATTGCATCACGTTTATCGTACATCTTTTTACCTCGAGCTACCGCAATCTCAAGTTTGGCAAATCCTCTATCGTTAATGAAGATCCGTAGGGCAATAAGTGTAAGTCCTTTTTCTTTAATTTGTCGATGCAATTTTAAGAGTTCACGCTTTTGTAGCAGTAATTTTCTATCACGCATTGCATTGTGATTGCTATATGTCCCAAATTTATACTCTGCAATATTAGAGTTTTTAAGCCATAAATCACCATTTATAAAAAAACAGTAAGCATCCGATAATGATGCTCTACCTTCACGCAGCGATTTAATTTCAGTTCCAGTAAGAACCATTCCTGCAGTGTATTTCGTGAGTAATTCATAATCAAATGAAGCACGTCTGTTTTTTATCTGTATGTTTGTTTTTTTGTGCATAGATTTTATTTTGGCATTTTTTGATATAAATAAAATGCAATGCCTATAAATACTACATTTGGAACCCACAAGGCAAGTGCTGGCGAGAGAATATCTGCTTGTACAAACATTTCACTAAAGCGTTGAAATAATACATAGGCAAAACTCAGTCCTACCCCTATACCTATATGCAACCCAATGCCACCTCGTACTTTTCGTGAAGATAGTGCTACGCCAATTACGGTTAAAATAAGGCTTGCAATGGGATAAGCAAAGCGTTTATGTTTTTCAATCAATACGCTATTTACACTTGAAGCCCCTTGTAATTTAAGCATATCAATATACTCGTTAATTTCTTTGTAGCCCATTGTTACGACAATCTTGTTAACACGCACTGATAGGTCTTGCCCTGTAAGGTTAATTAAGGTGTCCATTTTTTGCCCTTGTCGGATGTGTTCTCCTGAGTCAGTAATGATACGATGATAGTAGTTATGAACGTGCCAAACGTTTAATGTAGTATCCCATTTAGCATGGGTTGACATTAGTTTTGACTTTAATTCTCCATCCGCAAAGCTTTCAAGTGAGAATTTGTAGGCAATTTGGTTCTGCACGTTAAAACTTTCGATATATGCAAAGCAATTCTTTTGTGTTTGTCGATGAATATCTTTTTCTCGATTTTGATAGGGGTTTTTAATATACTTTTGTTCAAAGGCATATAGTTTAACCGATGATTGTGGTATTATGACATTGGCAAGATAGCAGTTGAGAAGCGTAATAAAGCTTGCTACTAACATATAAGGGCGCATAATACGAGCGAAACTTATGCCATTGGACAGCATGGCCACAATCTCAGTATGACCTGCTAACTTAGATGTGAAGAATATAACTGCAATAAAGGTAAATAGTGCACTAAACATATTGATGTAGTAGGGCACGAAGTTGGCATAGTAGTCAAGAAAAATAGCTTTTATAGGAGCTTTCTTCTCAACAAAATCATCAATTCGTTCACTGGTATCAAATATGACGATAATCACTGTAAGAGCGAGTATCGCAAATATGTACGTGCTTAAAAACTTTTTTATGATATACCAATCCAGTATTTTCATTGCATTTGTGCAATTTATAGACGTTGTGTAACCTTCTTTACCATTTTTGACTTCCAGTCGGCGAAAGTTCCTTGTATAATTTGTTCTCTGGCTTGCTTAACGAGCCAAAGATAAAAAGAAAGATTGTGTAAACTTGCAATTTGTGCCCCTAACATCTCTCCTGCTACAAATAAGTGTCGCAAATAGGCTTTGGTATAAGTTGTATCTACAAATGCAGTTCCTTGCTCATCAATGAGGCTAAAATCATGCGACCATTTTTTATTGCGGATATTGATAATCCCATTGGCGGTAAATAACATTCCGTTTCGTCCATTGCGGGTAGGCATTACACAATCAAACATATCTACACCAAGCGCAATGTTTTCAAGTAGATTTTCAGGAGTGCCAACACCCATTAAATAACGAGGTTTGTTTTTTGGGAGGATATTGTTCACTAATTCTACCATTTGATACATTTGTTCTGCGGGTTCTCCCACTGCCAATCCTCCGATAGCGTATCCCTCACGATTGAGAGCACTGGCGTGTTCTGCGGCAGCCTTTCTTAATTCGGGATAAACACATCCTTGTATAATCGGGAAAAAACTTTGCTCATAATCATATTGTGGCAATGTATTATCAAAATGTTTAATTCCTCGTTCCAGCCATCTTTGAGTAAGAGCAAGTGAATGTTTTGCATAATCAAATGTAGCCGTTCCAGAAGGGCACTCATCAAGAGCCATTATAATATCTGCACCGATCGTACGTTGAATATCTACAACGCCTTCTGGGGTAAACAAGTGCCTTGAACCATCAATATGTGATTGAAATACACATCCTTCCTCGGTTAATTTACGACTTGCTGCTAAAGAAAAAACTTGATAACCGCCACTATCCGTTAATATGGGCTTATTCCACGCCGAGAATTTGTGGAGTCCTCCTGCTTTGTGGAGTATATCCAAGCCTGGACGCAGATAAAGATGATACGTATTTCCTAAAATAATTTCAGCCGATACTTCATGCTCTAAATCTCGATGAAAGACTCCTTTTACCGTTGCTACTGTTCCTACAGGCATAAAAATAGGAGTATGTATTGTCCCGTGTGCAGTTTCTAAGCGTCCACAGCGAGCAGATGTTTGCACATCAGTATGTAGGAGTTGGAAGGTCAAAATAAAAGAATAAAATTATTTGTGTAAAAAATAGCGTGCAAAGATAGGTGTTATTTCGAAAATCTTTAGTAAAATTGTACTCGATTTTTCAAGCATCAAAAATCAAGCGACTAAACTTAATGCTACTGAAATATAAAATATTATCAATATTTAATCCTCTAAACACCCTAACACATCGTGATAATTGACTTTCTACAATCTCTGCAGTGGGAAAAAATTCCAATGCATGAATATATACTTTTAGGAGTATTTTCTTTGTCTGCATTGATTCAATTGGCATACTACTGCTTTTCTTTTCGACGAGTAGCGAATATAAAAACAACCTCACAACGAGAGGAGGTAGAGCCTGTATCCTTGGTTATTCGTGC
This sequence comes from Bacteroidales bacterium, assembly GCA_051646985.1. Taxonomy (GTDB): domain Bacteria; phylum Bacteroidota; class Bacteroidia; order Bacteroidales; family UBA932; genus JAITMY01. Next base: position 3,984 of record JBOFDL010000158.1, read on the forward strand.
GAAGAATGAATTGCATAATTTGGAGAAAAACCTTCCCTTATTTTTAGCACAAAACCACCCAAAATTTGAAGTCATCGTTGTCAATGATGCCTCCTCTGATAAAACAGACGAGTTGCTATACACTCTTAAACCCAAATATCCGAATCTTGTAGTTACTACGATTGAGCAAGATGCAAAATTTTTACACGATAAGAAACTTGCCATAACTATTGGAGTTAAAGCCGCACAATATGACTGTATAATATTTACCGAACCTGATTGTATTCCCACATCAAATCATTGGTTGCTTGCGATGCAGCAGGCTATGGGCAAAGGCGAAATTGTTTTAGGGTATTGTCGAAAAATAAAATCAAAAGGTTTTGCAAATCTTATTATGCGTTGTGATGATATTATGTCTTCGATGTATTGGATTTATGCTGCAATATGTGGAAAACCTTATCGAGGTACTATCAAAAACATGGGTTTTAGACAACGATTATTTTTAGGTAAAAAGGGATTTGCGCATTATAATAGTTTCCCTTGTAGTGAGGAAACGGTTTTTTTGTGTCGCAACGGCAATAAAAACACAAGAATTGCTTTGGAGAAAGATGCCATTTTAACCTCCTCAGACCATCTCAGATTTTCACAATGGATGCGTCAAAAAAGTATATATGCATCCCTATTGAGTATGGGTGGGCGTGGGATTGCTCGTATGCGCTTAGAGTTAATTTCTCGAAGTCTTTTTTATCTTAGTTTAGGGGCTTTACTTGTCGTCTCAGAACTTAGTCAAGCATTACTGCTTGTTTTGGTTCCGTTGATATTTTTCCGGATGATTTTTGTAATGTATGTACATTATAAACTTCTGAAAACACTACAAGAAAAAGGACTATTTTTTGCGATGTTATTTTATGACATTCTTGCACCTTT
>JBOFDL010000159.1:0-4713 GCA_051646985.1 Bacteroidales bacterium
TTTTTTTGATTACCAAGCAAGAATAAGCGTTTGAGTAAGGTAATAGAAACGCCCCTGATAACTATCGAGAATCGTATAGTTATTTAGGGGCGTTTTTTATGCAGATAACGAAAATGATAATTGAGCCTTTTTAGATTTAAGTTATCACACATACAAATAGTAATTATGAAAATAAACAAAAGAAATATTATTACTTTGTTTTGCATATGTATAGTGTCATTTGCCGAGGCAAAGCAAGATTCCTTATGTTTAATAATTGCAGATTCTCTTAAATCCATCAATATTGAAAATGTTGTGATAACTGCTACACGAGCTTCAAAACGGAGTCCTTTAACTTATACAGAACTAAATAAAAAGCAAATTTCGCAGCAAGCAATAGGGCAAGATTTGCCATTTTTATTGCTTTCTACACCATCAGTAGTCGTAACCTCCGATGCTGGCGCAGGTATAGGATATACCGCTATTCGTATACGAGGTACAGACGCTTCTCGCATTAATGTTACTGCGAATGATATACCTATGAATGATGCAGAATCTCATTCGTTGTTTTGGGTTAATATGCCTGATTTTAGTTCATCAATAGAGGACATTCAAGTGCAACGTGGTGTTGGCGGCTCGACCAATGGTGCGGGTGCATTTGGTGGAAGTCTTAATATGCGTACTACTTTATCTGCACAAGAGCCTTATGCGGAATTTACGGGGGGATATGGAGCATTTAATACCCATAGACAGGTTTTGAAACTTGGTACAGGACGCATTAAAAGGCATTTTGCAGTAGATGCACGTCTGTCAAATATTCATTCTGATGGATATATTGAACGAGCTTCTACCGATTTACAGTCATATTTTTTACAAGCTGCATATTTTGGCAAAAATAATTATTTGAGACTTATTTCATTTAGTGGAAAAGAAAAAACTTATCATGCTTGGAATGGGATAGATAAAGAGATGTTACGGACAAATAGACGTTACAACCCCTCAGGAGAGATGTGGAGTAGAGAGGGAGAATTTATAGGTTTTTATGACAATCAAACAGACAATTACAAACAAACACACTATCATCTTTTATTCAACCAGAAATTGGGCAATGCGTGGTCATTTGATTTGAAACTTCATTATACCAATGGTGGAGGATACTATGAGGAATATAAAAATGCAGCATCTTTACTAGAGTATGCTTTAGAGCCCTTTTCGATAAGTGTTGATTCGCTAATAAAGACTTCAAATCTCATCCGTCGTAAGCAAATGAAGAATGGATTTGGCGGCGTAGTATTTTCAGTAAATTATCAAACAAAACTCCTCAACACTATATTAGGGGGAGCCCTTAATCAGTACAATGGGCAACATTTTGGCAGACTTGTGTGGGTACAGGACTATATTGGAAATCTACAACCAGAGCATGAGTATTATCGTAATCAATCAACAAAAAATGATGTGAATATTTATCTTAAAACAGACTATTGCATAATAGATGAACTATCGTTATATGTTGATTTACAATATCGACAGATTAGTCATTTGATAGAAGGGGCGAATGATAAATGGGATTGGCGAGTAGGGCAACAACAATCGTTGAATGTGCATCAAGATTTTCACTTTTTTAATCCAAAGGTTGGATTATTTTATCAAATCAATAAAAAAAACAATCTTTATGCCTCTTTGGCGATGGCGCACAAAGAGCCCACACGTAATAACTATACAGATGCACGAGTAGAACAAATGGCGCGTCCAGAGCGATTGATTGATACAGAAATTGGATATACTTATTTAACTCCTTATTTTAGTTTAGGAGCAACGCTATATCAGATGAATTACAAAGACCAACTTGTACTAACAGGCGCATTAAATGAAATTGGAGAACCCATTGCAGAAAATGTAGAAAAGAGTTATCGCTTAGGTTTGGAGTTGACCTCTGGCATACAAATTGCAAAATGGCTAAGGTGGGATATACATACAACAATTAGTCGTAACAAGATATTAAACTATAAAGAGTATATCGATGAATATGATGAAAATTTAACTTCGCGTTCCACACAAGTCGAATTACATCATCAACAAACAAATATTTCATTTTCCCCTTGGCTTACAGCAGGCTCTCTCATTGGCGTTCAGTACAAAATGTGGTCAGCAAAGTTACAAACCAACTATGTATCGCAACAATACTTGAGTAATGCTCAACAAAAAGATCTACGCCTTAACGCTTACTGTGTAAGTAATTTAATGCTTAGTTACACTTTTAAGTTTCCTTTACTGCGAGAACTTATCATTACAAGCCATCTAAACAATCTATTTAATGAAAAATACGAATCTAATGGTTGGGGTGGAAGTTCAATCATAAATGGCATACGAAGCAATTATGCAGGATACTTTCCTCAAGCAGGGATTCACCTTATAGCAAGTATAAGCCTCAAGTTCTAAAAACAAATCAACTAAAAAAACAATGAGAATGTTAGAAATCATTGGCGTACTTGTTGGCATCATTTATCTTTACTGGGAGTACTTTGCCAGTAGATGGCTTTGGATCGCAAGTATTATTATGTCCTCCCTTTATATTATTGTGTATGCACAATCGGGGTTTTATGCAGATATGGGCATAAACATCTATTATTTGCTTGCAAGTCTATATGGTTTTATACGGTGGCGAAGCAATTCCTCGGAAAAAAAATCAAGCCCTCAAATACGACACCTCCCAATCACGCTCTATGCCTATCTAACATCACTTACAATTGCCTTATGGGCTGCAATTTTTCTAATTTTGAAATACTTTACAGACTCCTCTGTAGCCTTAGGCGATAGCCTTACAACAGCTTTGAGTGTTGTAGCCCTGTGGGCATTGACTCAAAAATATGTTGAACAATGGATAATCTGGATAATTGTAAACCTCGTATCTACTTACCTATATATTACAAAAGGACTTCTGCCTACAGCCTCTCTTTACGCTATATATACTATAATTGCCGGATTTGGATACTTCAAATGGCATAAAATGGCAAAAATAAATTATAGTTAAAATAACAAAATGCCACAAAAGATTTGGATGTGTCAAAGACAAACTTTACCTTTGCTCGAAAATAGCATTATTATTAAGTTTAATAACTTGGATGCTAACAAATTAAAAGCGTTGCTTTATATGCTTCGCAGTTGGGTGGGCGCAGGAGGAGATGTTTGCAAAGAACAATGTAAGCAAGTCTCATTACTCAAAATTCCTTGCTAGAAATGATGCAAGTGAAAAGAACTTAAAAAACGAAAGACTAATACAATGAAAAAGCAATACTCGGTAATGGTTTATTACAAAATCCTTTATGAGAACTTGCTTTTTACGGAAGTAGTACTCTCTTAATAAAATGACAATAAATAGAAAAATTAATGCAATTATGAAAAAAAACTTGTATAAACTTTTGAACTCACTAGGGCTACTGTTCTTAGGAATTTGGCTGTTTCAGGCGTCCTTGCTCAAGGCACAAGACAGATTAATAACCTCCGAGGTTATTACCACGAACTTTGACTCAATAAACAATCGTCTTTATGCATGGATGCGTTACGCTCCTTCAGGAGCAGATACTTGCTTACAAGCCGTAGTGGATACTATCTTGTTCCGCTTGCAAAAGAAAGACAATGGGGTTTATGTCCCCGTAGGTTCCAAAGAAGGTTATGACGTAATTAAACTTTCGCACTTTCAAGCTGATAGTTTTGGCGCCATTATTGACCGCTTTTATAATAAAGGCGGCGATGTTATCCATGCGCTAGCCGTAACCACCGCAAAAGGTTTACCCGGTTATGGCTTGATATTTAATCTAGAGGGGGCAGGCTTATCCATTACAGAAAAAGACTCGGTAATGATAACGCTAGAGACGAAGTTGCCTGCTATACGTTGCCGTTGGTGTGGAGTAGGCTACTCAGACATTATGATAAACCCCTTAATTGATGTGGATACGCTTTGTCCTTACCCAAAGACGGATAAAGACTTACTCTTCTGTCAAAAGCGCAAAGGCGGAGCAAAGAACTGGGAAGGCTACATTCGCGACCCACGCGATTGCCGTATTTACCGCATTGTACACATGCCCTTTAATACGGCTTCCTCTAATCCTAATGAAAAGAACAAATGGTGGTTTGCGCGTAACCTAAACTTCCAAAAGGGCATGTACACTACACAAAATTTCCTGCCAGGTGGGAATGCTTATACTAAGGACGGTGTAGGGACTACCTCTAGTCCCGTAGATAACAAGGCATTATCTCAGATTCTTGACACGACTGAATGGCGGGGTTATGTTTATTGTCCACAGAATGCAGGGGTGCAAGCGACTGTTACTTCAGAACAAACCGCAGGCGAGGGTACCGCCACCACGACAAGATCTCCTTATACGGCTGATGTAGTATCAACCCATCCCGGCGGACCTTGGAATTGTGAGGTATATGGTGCATTGTATTCTCGGCCAACTTATTCAAAGCCTGATGGTAATGGTAAAATGGATGCTTTTGTTCCATTAAATGCAACAATTCCTACGAAGACTTTTAGAGGAGTTTGTCCAGTAGGATGGAGTGTGCCTGCAGACCAACATTGGGGCGTAATGCTTAATGCTGTGGATGGGTGTAAAACGCCAACAACGGCTAAGTTGGGCAATGCTATTGCTGGAGATACTTGTGGAAATTTCAGAACGGATCTTTATAGCTCTGCAAGTGCTACAAATGAAATTCTTAATAGAATTCATCCTT
>JBOFDL010000160.1:0-14640 GCA_051646985.1 Bacteroidales bacterium
TTAGAAATTTTGGAAAATGTGAACATGCTTCCTTAAATGCCGTAAAAGAGTAAAAATCTGTTCGAGGGTCATTTTTTCCTTTACCTATTCGTGAAGGAAAGAGTTCGTCCCACATTGCTTCTGAAATTAAGCCTAAAAAAAGAGAATTAGCCAAATCTACAGAGTCCTGTAAGTCTAAACTATCTTTTATTACAATAATTTGATTATTTAGGATTGTATCTGACAATGTCGAATCTAAAGAAAGAGAGTCCTGTACAATTGATTTTGATATAGCATAAGTTGTATCTAGAAAAGTCTCCATTGGCTTTGGTTCTTCCACTATTTCAAGTACAGGGATGGTCTTTTCTTCAAAATCTTCCAAGGATTTTCCCTTCCACTCTTGAGCTGAAGCACTCCAATTTTTCCGTTCTTGCTCTCGTAACGCAGCACATTGGGTTGATAACAGAAGGGAAAATAATGCCAGATGAAATACTTTAATAATATTCATTTTAATTTTAGAAAGGTTTTGGAGGTTAATAAGATTTTGCAAATACTACTCTTTGTTGCGATGGTTTTCCTGTTATCATACATTTACCATTCTCCTCTTTAGCATCAAGTAAAACACAGCGAATTGTAGCTTTAGTTTCTTCTTTTATTTTCGCCTCTGTTTCGGGAGTACCATCCCAATGCGCTAATACAAATCCACCCTTATCAATTTGCGACTTAAATTGCTCATACGTATCTACCTTTACAGTATTTTCTTGTCGAAACTTAAGGGCTTTGGCAAAAATGGACTCTTGCATCTCCTCTAGTAAATCGTTTACATATGCTGCAATATGTTCTTGAGGCAAAATCTTTTTTTCGAGCGTATCTCGACGTGCTATTTCCAACGTTCCATTTTCCATATCACGAGGTCCAATCGCAATGCGAATAGGCACTCCTTTAAGTTCATACTCTGCAAATTTAAACCCAGAGCGAACATTATCTCGACTATCATATTTAACAGAAATGCCTAAGTTCTCTAAGTCATTTTTTATATTTTTGACTTTTTCTGAAATCTTAAACAACTCCTCTTCGCCTTTATAGATAGGCACAATCACGACTTGAATTGGCGCAAGTTTTGGAGGAAGTACTAATCCATTATCATCTCCATGCGCCATAATTAGGGCTCCCATCAAGCGAGTAGATACGCCCCAAGAACTTGCCCAGACATATTCTTTTTTTCCTTCTTTGCTGACATATTGTACATCAAAGGCTTTTGCAAAATTTTGACCCAAAAAGTGAGAAGTTCCTGCTTGCAATGCTTTGCCATCTTGCATCAATGCCTCAATACAGTAGGTATCTTCTGCTCCAGCAAATCGCTCACTCGCTGTTTTTTTTCCCACTAAAACAGGAACCCCCAAGAATTTCTCTGCAAATTCACGATAGACTCCTATCATTTTTTCGGTTTCCTCAATAGCCTCCTCTCTTGTTGCATGCGCCGTATGACCCTCTTGCCACAAAAATTCCGCAGTGCGCAAAAACAAACGTGTGCGCATCTCCCAACGCACAACATTCGCCCATTGATTTACCAAAATAGGTAAATCTCGGTAGGATTGTATCCAATTTCTATAAGTATTCCAAATAATTGTTTCTGAAGTAGGACGAACAATCAGTTCCTCTTCCAATTTTGCATCGGGATCAACAACAACACCGCGTCCATCTGGGTCATTCATCAACCGATGATGTGTAACTACAGCACATTCTTTGGCAAATCCCTCAACGTGCTCAGCTTCTTTGCTCAAAAATGATTTTGGAATGAACAATGGAAAATAGGCATTCTCATGTCCTGTTTCCTTGAACATTTTATCAAGTTGTCCTTGTATCTTTTCCCAAATAGCATAACCATAAGGCTTAATTACCATGCAACCTCTTACGGCAGAATTTTCTGCTAAACCTGCCTTTACAACCAAATCATTGTACCATAACGAATAATTATCTGCCCTACAGGTTACGTCTTTTGCCATTGCTTCTGAAAATCTTGTTTTTTTTTGAAGAATTAGTATCTTTACTGTCAAGGTACATCTACCAAAATAATGTCCTAAAACAGATTGACAAAGGTACATTTTTTTTTAGAAATTTTGAATGATACACTGCTATGAAAAACACCAATTTATCCAAAACCAGCCTGTTTTTTTTCTCTATTTTATTTTTCATAACAAACATTAGTATAGCTAATGACGATTTATTTTTCAGCCCAAAGCGTCAAAAGGAAATCGACCAAAAAAAAGCAGAGCAAATGGCCTATATCGATAGTATATATCAGGTTCAACGTCGATATAGCAGTTCTCAAAAAGACACTTTGAAGAATCATCAATTGGCTCATTTTGACTCTTCTGAGAGTCGAGGCTTCCATGGCATTTATGACGTTTCTGAGAATCGAAATGAAGATAGAGAAAGTTATGCCTCACGCCTTCGCTATGATGACCCAACCTATATCATACTTGATCGCACATCATATTGGTATAACTCACAGATTTTTTATCCCTATGGATTTTGGGGAGGAGTAGGATACGGCAGTTTTTGGAGTTGGAATTGGGGTTGGCATTATCCGTATAACCCTTACTATGGCTTTGGTGGGGGATATCACCCCTATTTTCCAGGATATTGGCATCACTACCACCCACATGGAGGAGTAGGAAGTATTCCCGGCACATATCGCTCCCGCAGTATATCGGGAACAAACAGAGGCAGTGGCTACTCGAATTTTTATTATAAAACACACAATAGTAACAATTATAAAGGGGGCAATAATTCAACCAAACCTAATCAGAGTTCGCCTCTTTCTCCAAATGACAATAATATCACTTATTCGAATAGCGGAAGAAGTTATGAAAGTATACAGCGCGATCGCAATACTTTTGACTTTCACAACTCTGCAGTGCGTAATCAAAATTTCGGAGGAAATAGTGAATCTTCTTTTCGTAATAAAGGTGGAGGAAGTGGGAGTCGCAGACCTAGTTCAGGAAGATAAAAGAAAGTTACATCTCGTCTCTCTTTCGTAGTTTTATACCACCACTTTTCATAGGATCAAATCCTTCGCCAAATACACCTGTGGCACTTGTTGTTGAGATAAATGCATCCCTATCTATTTCGTTAATAATTCGATATACTGCATTTATTTCATACTTTCGAACGATTAAAAGAAGAACATTACGTTCGGCTTTTGAAAACCATCCATCTGCCCGTAATACAGTCATTCCTCGCCCTAAAGTTTGCTCAATCTTTGTTCCAATCTGTTTATATTTTGTCGAAAAAATCAACACCTGCAGGCTTTGCTTTGAGCCCACCAAAATAGCGTCAATAACATAAGTAGAAACCGTCACCATAATCCCACCATAAAGCAGTGATAATATAGTTCGTTCGGGAAGAAGAATTGATGAGCCAATAATGACAATATCACAATACAGTAAGACTCTACCTGGATTAATATGTCTAAAATGATTAATTATCAATGCAATAATATCAGTTCCTCCCGTATTACCGCCTCGCGAAAAAGCAAGCCCCATACCAATGCCTTCAAACACCCCGCCAATCAAAACCCATAACAATAAATTTTGCTCTGCTGTAACTTGCTCAACAAGAGTGAGGGGCAGTAATTTCGGTAAAAATTCAAACAGTAAAGTGCAAAATAATACTCCAAAAATAGTTTTTGCCCCAAAACTTTTTCCTAAGATTTTTATCCCAGCGGCTAATAAAAAAGCATTGGCTAAAAGATAGGAATAAGATACAGGAAAGCCTGTTGCATAATAAATAAGCACGCCAATTCCCCCTACTCCACCTCCTACAATCCCATTGGGAATAATAAATGCAACCCAACCAAAAACGTAAATAGATAAACCCGCCGAAATAATAGCATAGTCTTTAAGCAATCGCACTAGTTTTATTGTACGCATTTCTTTTGAGATTATACTCTACGAAGATAGTCATTAACACGTAATTTAACTCGTGCTACATCTTTCCTCAAACCACTAATTTTAAGCACATTGTCTTCTATTTCAAGTATAATCGTTTCTTCATACAAACTCAATATTCTACGCATAGTATTAGTCGCACAAAAAATCACTTTTTCATTCTCTTTCTGTAAAATTCGAAATCCACAAAGTGCCATTACTTCATAAAGATCTTTTCCGTGCTTCTTCCACCCTCCATCAGGCAATGATATCTGCAAACGATTAAATCCAAAAATAGGATATAATAGTCCAAGGATTACAATGCCACTAATTAAGCGCAAAGAGAAAAATTGCAGTAATGTATGCCAATTGACACTTTGTTCTCCAAAAAACAGCATTAAAGCATAGAGCAAAGCACATAAAACATGAAAGTAAATGACATATTTAAATGCTCGCACTAAGTATTTTCTTATATTCATTTTCATAATTATTCTATAATTTTTCAAGTTCAGACCAAATCAATGCTGCAGCACCAAGTACTGCACCATTTTTATCATTTAAGTGAGATAAAAGTAATTGAGCATTTGCTTCTGGCAATATTCGCCCGTATTCATCACGTTTACGATACGAAGATAAAACATTAGCATTCATGGCCCTACGAATAGGTGCAAGTATAAGTTCTCCCGCTTTAGCAAGCCCTCCATACACAAAGATTGCTTCAGGACTAGTAATTGCAAGCATATCAGCAAGAACTCTACCAAGTGTATCGCCAGTTCTTTCAAATACATCAAGCGCTAACTTATCACCGTTTGAAGCAGCCTCAGCAATGGTTTTAGAGGTCATTTCATTAAAAGACAAGTCTTTTAGTAAAGTTTTCTCAGCAAAATAACTTTGTGAAATTAGTTCAAATGCCGTTTGTCGAAGTCCTGTAGCCGATGCATAAGTTTCCAAGCACCCTCGTTTACCACAGCCACATTTCCGTCCATCTCTATACGCCGTAATATGCCCCAACTCACCGGCAAATCCATCACAACCATAAAGCACATTACCATTAGTCACAAATCCGCTTCCCAAACCCGTCCCAAGTGTTATAGTTATAAAATTCTTCATCCCAATAGCACCTCCATAGACCATTTCGCCAATAGCAGCAGCATTTGCATCATTAGTCATTTTGATAGGTATATTTTTGAAATAGACTTTAAATAGTTCGAACAATGGAGTAACTCCAGCCCAAGGCAAATTGGCTGGAAACTCAATACATCCTGTATAATAATTTGCTTTAGGTGCCCCTATCCCAACACCAATTATTTCAACATTTTCCGCAATTTGAGCAAGGAGCATTTCCGATGCCTCATAAAGCGATTTCACAAACGCCTCTGACGTTACGCCCGAATCTTTTGTTGGTGTGGCAAGATTGATCTCGCACAGAATATCCCCCAATTTATCGACTAGACCAATCTTCGTATTTGTGCCTCCAATATCAATCCCTAAAACGTTTTTCATGATAAATATTCGTTATTTTTTTTAAAACGCCCCCGCTATTTCTTGCTCGATAACTTGAGCAAAATGTAGATGTTCTAACTGATGCACTTTTTGGGCAATAGTTTGAGGAGTATCCTCCAACTCAACCTTACAACGAGTTTGAAAAATAACACTCCCTTTATCATATTCCTCATTCACATAATGAATGGTAATGCCCGTTTCAGATTCTGCATTTTCCTTTACCGCTCTATGTACATTATCTCCATACATTCCCTTGCCTCCATATCTTGGAAGTAACGCTGGATGAATATTTATAATTTTTCGGTCAAATGCTCGCACAATATCTTTCGGCATAAGCCATAAAAAGCCTGCCAATACAATCATTCTCACATTATGTTTTTGCAATATTTGCAATATTTTTCCACTGTGTAGATCCTCTTTTGAGAAAACAACACCTGGCACTCCATAGTCTTTTATTCGTTCCAACACGTAAGCATTGGGATTGTTGGATAGTACAAATTTAACATCTACTCCCTTTTTTTTATCCTGAAAATAACGAATAATCTGCTCTGCATTGCTCCCAGAGCCTGAAGCGAAAATAACTAGATTGTTCATTAAAAAGATAATGATTTAAACAAATCACAAAAAAAACTTGCTCAAAATTACAAAAAAATACGGAATAATTTTATACCTTTGCGCGCTATTAAGACTTTCAGAATCCTTGTTTTTTTTCTAGAGACTGAAAGATCTTTTATTTAAACACCCATTTTTTATTAACTTAAACAAAAAAATTATGGCAGACGTAGCAGCAAAAGTAAAGGCTATTATCGTGGACAAACTTGGTGTTGACGAGGCAGAAATTACTCCCACCGCAAGTTTCACAAATGACTTGGGAGCAGACTCTCTTGACACAGTAGAACTTATTATGGAGTTCGAAAAAGAATTTAGTATCTCTATTTCAGACGAAGATGCTGAAAAAATCGGCACTGTTGGAGATGCAGTTTCTTACATTGAAAAGGCACAAAAGTAGATTTGCAACACATTTCAACAGCAAAACTTAAGATTTAAGTTATGAAACTCAAAAGAGTAGTTGTTACGGGACTCGGCACTATCAATCCGTTGGGAAATTCTGTCAGTGAATATTTTGACAATATTCTTAAAGGAGTAAGTGGAGCAGGTCCGATTAGTCGATTTGACGCTTCTCATTTTAAAACAAAGTTTGCTTGCGAAATAAAAAACTTTGACATAACGCTATACCCCGAAGCCATAGATAAAAAAGAAGCCCGAAGAGTTGATCCATATACGCAATATGCAATGATTGCGGCATATGAAGTTATTAAGGACTCTGGCTTAGATTTATCTACACTTGATATGGATGAAGCAGGTGTAGTATGGGCGTCAGGAATAGGTGGCATTCGTACTTTTTTCGAAGAGGTAAAGGGCTTTACTGAGGGTGGTTGTATTCCTCGATTTAGCCCTTTTTTTGTTCCTAAAATGATTGCAGATATCGCGGCAGGGCATATTTCAATGAAATACGGCTTTAGAGGTCCAAATTACGCGACAGTATCTGCATGCGCCTCGTCTACTCATGCAATGATTGACGCATTTAATCTCATTCGTTTAGGTAAAGCTACTGTGATTTTAACCGGCGGGTCAGAGGCGCCAATAAATGAAGCAGCAATGGGCGGATTTAATTCTGCACAAGCATTATCTACAAACAATGACAATCCAACAACTGCATCACGTCCATTTGATAAAACACGTGATGGGTTTGTTATGGGAGAAGGAGCTGCTGGTTTAATGTTTGAAGAGTATGAACATGCTAAGGCTCGTGGCGCAAAGATTTACACAGAAATTGTAGGAGGAGCAATGACTGCAGATGCATATCATCTTACCGCTCCACACCCCGAAGGCTTAGGTGCTGCTAGCGTAATGCGCAAAACATTACTAGATGCAGAAATGCAGCCAGAGGATGTGGATTATATCAATGTCCACGGAACGTCAACTCCGGTTGGGGATATTGCTGAAATAAAAGCGGTAGAAAAAGTATTTGGCAATCATGCCTATAATATGAATATTAGTTCTACAAAATCAATGACGGGACATTTATTAGGAGCGACAGGAGCAGTAGAGGCATTAGCTTGTATTTGTGCTATACAGAATAGCCTTATCCCTCCTACAATTAATAACCAAACCCTCGATCCTGCATTTGATCCTCGCTTAAATCTCACATTGAATGTCGCACAAAAACGAACAGTAAATGCTGCAATGAGTAACACCTTTGGCTTTGGTGGGCATAATGCTTCTGTACTGTTTCGAAAAATAGTGCAATAATTAAGTCTCTATTTTTAGATTTATTTTTTTAGGACACCGTATATTTTCTTCAACTGAGTTCGGTTAAATAGCAGCAGTAAACTCAATGATAATAACTCCTATTCAAATTCGCTTCAATGACATTGACGGCTTTGGACACGTTAATAATTCAGTATATTGGAGTTATTTTGATCTTGGACGGGTTGATTGCATTAATCAATTACTAGGAAAAGACTTTTTCTCTAAAAATGAGACTCTAGTTCTTGTACATGTAGAGGGAGACTACAAAATCCAAACCCTACTACACGACACAATTGTAGTCCAAACTTGCATTACAAGGGTTGGAAATAAAAGTATCCAAATGCAACAAAATATTGTACATACAGTAACAGGGAATGTACACGTTATAAGTTCCTCTATTGTATCGGGCTTGAATAAAATGGCACAAAAATCTATTTTCATTAAAGATGAGTGGCGTGCCAATATTAAACAAGCGTTTCCTAATATTTAGCAACATTTTCACTATGGCAATTATTGCAGAAATTCGTGCACGAGAGATTCTGGACTCTCGTGGCAATCCAACTATTGAAGTATTTGTAGTCACTGACGATGGGACAATGGGACAAGCAGCAATTCCATCTGGAGCATCAACAGGCATACATGAGGCTCTTGAACTTCGGGATAATGATAAAGAACGCTATTTAGGAAAAGGAGTATTACGTGCAGTTAACAATGTAAATACAACAATCAATGAAGCACTGCGAGGCATTTCTATTTTTGAGCAAAAATCAATTGATGCTTTAATGCTCAGTTTAGATGACACTGAGAATAAAGAAAATCTAGGAGCAAATACTATACTTGGGGTATCCTTAGCCATTGCACACACTGCGGCACAAAGTCTGGGCATGCCGCTGTTTCGTTATATTGGAGGTATAAATGCACATTTAATGCCAATTCCAATGATGAATATTTTGAATGGAGGCGTACATGCAGATAATAGTATTGATTTTCAAGAATTTATGATAATGCCTATAGGTGCAGAGCGTTTTTCAGATGCTCTTCGTATAGGAACAGAGGTGTTTCATTCTCTTAGGACAGTACTCAAAAAGCGTGCTTATTCTACAAATGTGGGAGATGAAGGTGGATTTGCTCCAAATTTGAAAAGCAATGAGGATGCTGTGAAAATTATTTTAGAGGCAATTGAAAAAGCTGGTTATCGTCCTGCCGAGGACGTATGTATCGCACTTGACCCTGCTTCAAGTGAATATTATTTACCCAAAGAAAAAATGTATCACTTAAAAAAAAGTACAGGCGATAAACTAACTGCAAGTGAAATGGTTGATTTTTGGAAAACTTGGACAAGTAAATATCCCATTATTTCCATTGAGGATGGAATGGCTGAAGATGATTGGGAGGGCTGGCAACTATTAACTCAAACGATTGGAGAAAAAGTACAGTTAGTCGGGGATGATTTATTTGTTACCAACAAGAAGCGTTTACAAAAAGGAATTACCCAAAATATTGCCAACTCATTATTAGTGAAGGCGAATCAAATAGGCAGTTTATCTGAAACGATGGAAGCTGTAAATCTTGCTTTAGAAAATGGTTATACCGCAATTATGAGTCATCGCAGTGGAGAAACTGAAGATACTACTATTGCTGATTTAGCCGTAGGACTAAATACGGGACTTATCAAGACAGGTTCAGCCTCTCGCTCTGATAGAATTGCAAAATACAATCAACTTTTACGTATAGAGGAAATGCTGGGTGATAATGCAGAATACTGGGGTCGAAACTTTAAGTTTTTGAAAGATGAACCAAAGCAATATAACAGAGGATAAAAATTTCTTAGTAAAAAGTGCAGCAACCTATGGAGTTTATTTAGGAACTGCACTTTTAATTCTTGCGATTATAGAGCATTTAACTGGAGATTCTACCTTATTAGTTCTTTTGAATTACTTCATTTTTGTAGGGGGAATTATGCGATGTACTATCATCTATCGAGATAAAATTCTTGAAGGGAATATACGTTATTTACACGCATTAAGATTCAGCACATTATTATGCTTTTTCTCTGCCATTATTATGGGAGCTTATGCGGCATTTCTATACACTGTAATCTCTCCTGAAAGTTTTGAAGAAGGTGTGCGAATTACAAGTCAGCAACTATTAGAAAATGGCACATATAATGAATCTGAACTTACAAAAGCGCTTGAGTTAGTTAGGGAAATGGGGACTCCCATCAATCTTTTCATTGCAAGCACTGTATCTTACACAACATTAGGGCTATTTGTATCCTTATTTACTTCTTTTTTTGCCCAAAAACTCCGTTAGAGTGTGCTATCTACATAGCGAATAAAGGCTTCACAAACAAATTTCATTCCTCCTGCTGTTGGATAATTCCCGGAGAAGTACCAATCGCCCAAATGTTGAGGACATGCCTTGTGAAGTCCTTCTATAGATTGAAATACAAGTTGTATCTCTGCCTTAGTAGTTTTAGGAGTAAGCATTTGTGCAATTTTCCGTGCAATTTGTTCCTCAGTAAAAGCGGCATAAATATTTTTAACGGGATTTTCCACTTTCGTTTTGGGACGTTTTAATTCATTTTTACACTGTTCATATACGTTCTTTATCAAATCAATTTGCGAAGTCTCTTTAAGCAGTTCAATGGCGGCTCGAAATGCAATAAACTCTTCCATACTAGACATTGCAATGCCATAGCAGTCAGGATATCTTACTTGTGGAGACGAAGAAACAATCACAATTTTTAGTGGATTAAGTCTATCAAGAATACTAATAATACTTTGTTTAAGTGTTGTTCCCCGTACAATACTATCATCAATAACAACTAATTTATCTTTATGCGCTTTAATAATTCCATAGGTAACATCATAAACATGTGTAGCCAAGTCATTTCGATTTTTATCTTGTGCAATAAATGTGCGCAATTTAACATCTTTAATTGCCACTTTTTCAGCACGAATACGAAGTGATAAAATGTCATTTAATTCTTGTTCACTTAAAGTACTTAATGCTACCGATTGAATACGTTTAATTTTCTCTTTGTTTAGATAATCATTCAGTCCATCTAGTAAACCATAAAAAGCAATTTCTGCAGTGTTTGGAATAAATGAAAAAACCGTATTTTCAATATCGTAATCTATTGTTTTTAGGATATTCTCCGTAAGTTGCTCTCCGAGTTTTTTACGCTCTTGATAAATATCAGCATCTCCTCCTCGAGAAAAATAAATTCGTTCAAATGAGCAGGCTTTATTTTTTATAGGAGTCAAAATCTGATTTATTGTAAGTTCCCCATTTCGTTTGATTATCATTGCTGTTCCTTCGGGAAGTTCATGTACATTCTCTAATGCAATATTCATGACGGTTTGTATAACTGGACGCTCTGAAGCAACCACGACAATTTCATCGTCATGATAATAAAAACACGGACGAATAGCCGCAGGATCTCTGAGCACAAAAGCATCTCCACTTCCCAGTAATCCTGCAATTACATATCCACCATCCCAACTAGGGGCTGCTTTTTTGAGAACAGCCGAAATATCAAGTTCTTTAGTAATACTATCACTAAGTTCTGTAGAGGTTAATCCATTTTTCTTAAAAAACTCATATTTATCTTGAACTTCGTGGTCAAGATAATGACCCATTTGTTCAAGCAAAAGAAAGGTGTCTCCATGATGACGAGGATGTTGTCCTGTGTTGATGAGTTGCTGAAAAAGTTCTTCTGTATTCGTGAGATTAAAATTGCCTGCAAGCATTAAATTTCGCACTTGCCAATTATTACGGCGTAAAAATGGATGAGCATATTTAATCCCCGTACGCCCGGTGGTTCCATATCGCAGATGTCCTAATAAGAGAGAGGCTCCGCCCCAACTTTTGAGCCATTTATTTGGATTTTCCTCAATATTTTCCGGGTGTAATTTTGCAACAGATTCAAAGAGTTCTTTAATGGCATTAAGTCCTAATTTTCGTTCTCTAAAGATATATTCTTCACCGGGAATTGCATTAAGATTAACGACTCCAATACCTGCCGCTTCTTGCCCTCTATTGTGCTGTTTTTCCATCAACAAATAGAGTTTATTATGCGCATACTGCCAAGTTCCGTATTTTTTGTAATAATAATCAAGAGGCTTTAGCAGACGTATCATTGCAATACCGCACTCATGTGGAAGTTGCTCACTCATATTTTTCAATGTTAAAGCGCAAAGGTACATTTTATTTCGTTACTTTTGCCCCCACATTTAACCTCTTTTTGTATGCGCACCACTTTTGTAAAAAGCAGTCAATTTGTTTCACAATGTCCACAAGATGGACTCCCTGAATATGCATTTATTGGTCGTTCAAATGTTGGGAAATCATCCCTCATCAATATGCTCGCAGGCATTTCAAAATTGAGTAAGGTTTCTGGTACTCCTGGAAAGACAAGACTTATCAATCATTTTATAGTGGACGATAAATGGTATATAGTAGATTTGCCAGGATACGGTTTTGCTCGTATCTCTAAGTCGGAGCGAATACGCTTGCGTGAGATGATAAATAATTATATTGCTAAACGAACATCTCTTACTCTCTTATTTGTTTTACTTGATTTACGTCTTCAACCACAGCAAATTGACCTTGAATTTATTGATACTTTAGGCGAGAGAGGGGTTCCTTTTGCTTTGATATTTACTAAATGCGACAAACTTTCTCGCATTGTACAGCACGCAAATTTAAGTAACTACAAACGTATTTTGAGTCAAAGTTGGGATGCGCTTCCTCGAATATTTGTAAGTTCTTCTGAACATAAAATCGGAGGTGATGAAATTCTTGCCTATATTTCTCAAATTAATAGTTCATTAGAACAAAGCAATTCTAAGTCTCTAAATCCTCCCTCTCTGGAAGATGACGAATTAAATTCTTAGCCAATTTTGCTACCTCTTGATAAGTAAATCCTTTGGCAAGACCAAAGCGTAATAACTTTGCATACAATTCTGCACTTGAAGACGCCTTTATCTGAGGCATTTTTTTAATTAATAGGTGCTCTAAATTTTCATACAAGGTACAGGGGTCTACCTGTTCAATAGCCATTTGTATAAACTCTTTAGGTATGCGTTTTGCATATAGGTTAGTTTGTATTTTTTGCAAGCCCCATTTTGCCAAGCGAGATTTTTCACGAGTATAAGCACAAGCATAACGTAAATCATCAATCCATTTTTCCGCAATAAGAGTATTCATAATTTCCCTTATTGCCATTGGGGGAATTCCCCATTTAATAAGTTTTTGCTGTGCTGTATATGAACAAGTTTCTCGGAAAGAACAAGTTCTCTGTAGGCGTGATAAGGCTTGTGATGGGGTAATATGTTTAACGGAAGAACTCATAAAAGAAAAGACAAATATACACAAAACTAAAAAAGCGTAAGAAAGTTATAAACCTCCCTTGCACTTCTAAACTTATATAGTATAGTCTTTCCTACCTACAATTTTATGCAGCGTACAGAAACGGGTTGAGGAAAAATACCATTCGCCCAATAAGAATATCGACTAACATTCGCCTTATCGTAAAAAAACATACGACGAAGAGATCGAGATGGATGAACCTTAGTTTCTGGATAGGAAGTAAAATAAGTTGTAGATGTAGCAAATACGGCCACTTGCCCACGTCCCATTGACTTGCGCCCTACAGAAGCAGGTGCACTAGGGCCATCTACAGCTCCATTCGAAACTGTAATTGTCCCTGCAGGAAGCACAGAGAAGCCATAATAATCATTGCCAGAATTTTCTAATTCTGCATACATCCAGCGAGTATAAGCAGTACGAATCGCACTGGCCTTCCCCAGTGCCTCTCCATTGGTATATATTCCATAAATAGCATTCGCATTATTAGCGAAATTATCACAGCCTTTTGTGCCTGGAGGACAAGTTGGCGCAGCTTTTAAGCGAATTCCTGTGCGTACGCCAACGTACTGTGACGAAAAATGGTCATTATGATTTGAACTAACTAGATGCGAAAAATTATTTAATGCCGATGGCTCTACATTTATAGTATTTGCTGTTGGAATTACGGCCGCTTTACTAATTGCTAACAGTTCATTCGTAGTAGTTCCATTACGAAAATCATCAATTCTAAAACTTCCACAAGTATCACCAATAATAGCGTCACCGGTCTTCACGGTAGTAGGCGTTTTACATCCATCTACAGCGTTGAGCATAACGCCCCAATGTTGGTCTGATGGGATGCTCCAACCTATAGGACAAACCCCTCTAAAGGTACGTGAGGGAATAGTTGATGAATACGGGATAAACGCTTCTATTTTTCCATTTCCATCAGGTTTTGAATACATAGAGGAGGAATATAGTGCTCCATAGACCTCACAATTCCAAGGTCCTCCTGGGTGATTTGAAACTACATCTGCCGTATAAGGAGTTCTTGTGGTTGTAGCAGTTCCCTCTCCTGCAGTTTGCCCTATATGGGTACTCGCTCCTACTCCTGCATTCTGAGGACAATAAACATAACCGCGCCATGCGTTCGTATCAGTTATATGAGTAGCACTCGTATTATCCATAAATGACGAAGTATTCCCTAATCCTCCAGAAACATAAGCCGCTCCCCCTGGCAAGAAGTTTTGTGTAGTATATAATCCCTTTTGATAATTTAGGTTGCGGGCAAACCACCATTTGTTTTTCTCATTAGGATTAGAGGAGGCTGTATTAAAGGGCATGTGTACAATGCGGTAAATACGGCAATCGCGTGGGTCGCGAATATAACCTTCCCAGTTTCTTGCACCACCTTTGCGTTTTTGACAGAAGAGTAAATCTTTATCCGTCTTTGGGTAGGGACAAAGTGTGTCAATATCGGTCAAGGGGTTTATCATAATGTCTGAGTGGCCTACTCCACACCAACGACAACGTATGGCGGGCAACTTCGTTTCTAAGG
>JBOFDL010000161.1:0-2504 GCA_051646985.1 Bacteroidales bacterium
TTGCATACCCCAACGCATTAATCTTTTCATCATCTAAATAAACTTGCTGATTCGTAACTTCTAAGACCATCGAATCTTTGTAATGCTCATAAGTATAAGTATTGAGTTCCTTACGAATTTGGTGAGAATCGAACCTTCCTGCGGGTATCTTATTATCCATCAAATACTTAGCATTATGAACCGCGCCATGGTCTGCCGTTAAGAAAACAAGCACATTTCCCTTGCCTACTTTTTTCTCAGCGTATGCCAAGATTTCCGCCAAATCTCTGTCGAGGCGCAAATAAGTGTCCTCAACTTCTACCGAACTTGGTCCGAATTGATGCCCTACATAATCGGGGGAAGAAAAGCTAACTGCCAGTAAATCAGGGTATTCATCCATGCCTAAGTCCTCTTTTTCGATGGCTTGCAAAGCCAAATCTTTGGTTAAAGAAGAGCCAAAAGGAGTAGGAGCTATCGTTGAATAGCCTTTATATTGACGGATTTCGGGTAGTTTATGTGGGAATTTCGAGTTCTTTTCACCTGCAAAAAGCCCCTCATACGCATTACTATCTGCAATACTTTCTGTATATTCTTTGATAGGAAGCAAGGTATTCCAATCTTTTGACAAGTATTTATCCGCTAACTTCTGCGCGTTAAAATCCTTCACCCATTGCGGCAAATCATTCATATAAAAAGAAGAAGAAATAAAATCGCCTGTTGTTCCATCATACCAATAAGCTGCATTTGCATTGTGTCCTGCGGGCAAAATGGAACTTCTGTCTTTTATTGCAATGGCGATTACCTTTGATTTTTTCACGTTTGCGAGGCGCAATTCATCAGAAATATTAGAAGCTAACAAGTTTACTGGGGACATTTTACCTGCGGCTGTGCTTGTTCCTACAGATTGCATCGTGCTATCCGAAACGCAATAAATTTCCTTTTTTTTCTTTTTTACATACCAATCATTAGAAACAATTCCATGCACAGAAGGCGTTGTTCCTGCATAAATCGAAGCATGACCGGGACCCGTATAAGTCGGTACATAATTATACATCGTGTTCTCGCAATTATGCCCTTCCTTTAACAAACGCCGAAAACCACCCTCGCCGTATTTGTTCCAATAGCGAAACAAGTAGTCGTAGCGCATTTGGTCGACTACAATTCCCAGCACTAATTTGGGCGGAGTAGAAGGACGTTGACTTTGGGCAAAGATAGCTAATGAGCTAACAGTGAGGAGAATAAGTAACATTTTTTTTCTCATACAAATCAAAAATAATAAAAGGTATAGACTATTGATGGTAGAAATGTAAATCTTGTTAAGGAGAAATGTCGCAATAGCACTTGTATTACTTTGCGAAAGTACAAAAAAAATTCATTTTGCAATAGGGTAATACCTTGTATTTCATAAAAAAGGCAGTAATTTTGTGATAAGTTTTAATAATTTCAACTGGGCTTACTTGCCCTTTTTACCACAATCAGCAAGTAGATTGATATGAAAAAAGCAATACTTTTAATAGGAAGTTGGTTGATTTTTGCGGTAGTTTTTGGGCAAGAGGTACAAAATCAATGCGTTACGGATAAAACGAAAATCCTCATTGGGGAGCAATTCCAGCTTACGATTAGCATACAACATCGTGCGAATCAGCAAATTAGTCCTTTTATTTTGCCTGATACTTTGCGGGGTTTTGAGGTGATTCGTAAGACGGCTGCTATTACAGGTGAGCAAAAAGGGTTAAAATCTTTTCAGCAAAATTTCACCCTTACGCATTTTGATTCGGGCGTGTATCAACTGCCCGCGCTGCCTATTTTTTACCAAGAAGGCGAAGATACTACGAAGAAAGTCGTTTATACTCAACCGATTACCATTTATGTAAATACAGTTGCTGTGGATACAAGCAAGGCTTTTCGCCCGATTTCGCCCATTCAAACTACCGAATATCAATGGCAGGAAGCGATACCTTATCTGATTGCTTTGGCAGTAATTTTACTCATTGCTGGGATTCTCTACTTTATTTGGTGGCAGAAAAAACGTAAAAAAGTGATAGCTTTGCCACCGCCGCCTCGCCCTTTGACTGACATTGTGATGGAAAAATTTGAAGGGATAGAAAAAGAGAAACGTTGGGAAATGCTTTCGCCTAAATTGTATTATACTGAACTTACCGATGTGTTGCGTTTTTATTTGGCAAAACGTTACAACATTCAAACTTTGGAGGCAACTACTGATGAGTTATTGGCGCAAATGAAGGATAAGGTGGACAAGGAGAAGTATTTTGTGTTGGAAGGCGTTTTGAGAACGGCAGATTTAGCTAAGTTTGCCAAACTTGTTCCGCAGGAAAGTGAAAATATTCATAATCTTGACATTTCGCGGAAATGGGTGGAGAAAACGAAAGATGATAGAAAGTTAAATCATCTAGGGGAAATAGCGAGAGTTACTGAGGGGTAGTAATTAGGTGTACTGCCTTTGGATAAACCTAGCAAGGAACGGGAAATTCCTTGCTAGGTTTTGTTCATGAAAAGAAACTTCA
>JBOFDL010000162.1:0-8847 GCA_051646985.1 Bacteroidales bacterium
ATCAAGAAAATCATCTTTGTTGCAGGGAAAATAGTCAACATCGTTTACTAAATACGCTTAGCATTATGATACTTCGCTCCATTCGCCAATACTTCATTATCACGATTGGGTTACTGTTGCAAGCCACAGGTATAACCCAATTTTTATTGCCCGCCAAAATCGTTAATGGGGGCGTTAGTGGATTTAGTGCCTTGATGTACTACGCCACAGAAACCCCGATGAGTTACACTTATCTTGCTGTAAACGCAGTATTGGTTTTAATCGCCTTTATTATTTTAGGGCGACACTTTGGCGTTAAAACGATTTATGGCATATTTGTACTCTCGGTCTTACTTAGAATCATTCCCTCGCCCAGTATTGCCCACGTTAGCGACCCTCTTTTAAGTGCTATCATTGTAGGGATTTTAATGGGAACAGGTACGGCCACTATTTTCTCACAAGGCGGCAGTGCAGGGGGGACGGATATTGTCGCGATGATTATTACCAAATATCGCAATATTAGTGTTGCCCGCGTCTTTTTATACTGCGACATACTTATTATAGGCTCCTCTTACTTTTTGTACCAAAGCATTGAAACGATGGTGTATGGATATGTACTGATGGGGGTATCCACTTTTTGTGTAGATACGATACTCTCAGGGAATAAACAAGCCGTACAATTACTTATATTCTCTCACCACTATCAAGCCATTGCCGACCGCATTATTAGCGAGCAACGCAGAGGCGTTACGGTGCTTGACGCAGTAGGGTGGTACACGAAAAATGATAAAAAATTATTGATGACCTTAGCCCGTAAAAACGAGGTGAATAACATCTATCGTATCGTCAAAGAAGAAGATTCAAAAGCCTTTATTTCAGTCGCCAATCTTATGGGAGTATTTGGACAAGGATTTGAGACGATTAAAGTAAACAAGAAAATAGACCCTACCAAACTCATCAAAAAAGCCACAAAGCCACTCTACAAATAGAAGACGAATTTACTTCACAATAAACCCTCAAGTGGCGAGTGTTGATGTTTCCATAGTTATGCAAATTTATCTGCATAGTTATGCAAGTTTATTTCCATAGTTATGCAAATTTATCTGCATAGTTATGCAAGTTTATTTCCATAGTTATGCAAATTTATCTGCATAGTT
This sequence comes from Bacteroidales bacterium, assembly GCA_051646985.1. Classification (GTDB taxonomy): domain Bacteria; phylum Bacteroidota; class Bacteroidia; order Bacteroidales; family UBA932; genus JAITMY01. The sequence continues at coordinate 1,137 of JBOFDL010000162.1, forward strand.
ATGCAAATTTATTTCCATAGTTATACAAATTTATCTGCATAACTATGCAAATATATTTTCATAGTTATATAAGTATTAAGATAAAGATTAGACCTTAAAAAAACAGGTTTTATCCTTGAGTTAATATTCTTAAGCCCGTAAAAGTGAGAGAGGAGAATTCAGAAAATCGAACAATCTTATAGATTATTGAGAAGACATTTCATCCACCAAAAATATATCTATCTTTGCATCGCCTATCAATAATAGACCTTCATTATTTACGTCAATATTAAAAAACCTCCATGTTCAGCCTTTATCGCAAAAGTTTATTCCCTATTTTTCCTCAAGACTTGGCACACGGCTCAACAAAGTTTTTTTCGCAGCAATATCCGCAACTCCCATAGAGCAGAACGCAATGCCTCTCGTGCAGAGCCGACCATCAATACAATGAATAGAATATCTTGAGTTTATGAATATATAAGGAGTAAGAAATCTGACTCTCAACAACCTCCGCCCCCTATGAGCCTTGACTCATATTCCCAAGCAATAACTATATTCAGTACACATAAAAAAATCCCAATCCTCAATAATGAAAACACATCCATCCATTTTCGCATTACTATTACTCCTTATTATAAGTTGCAAGACCCCTGATAACAATACCGCGCAACTTCGTAGCACAATCCAACACATCGTCTCCGAAAAAAAAGCACAAATAGGCGTATCCATCATTGGAGGCAATGGAAAAGACACCCTCTCCTTACACGGCGATAGTCGATTTCCTTTGCAAAGTATCTTTAAAGTTCATCTCGCATTGACCGTCCTCTCGGAGATAGACAAAGGCCATCTCTCCTTAGACCAACCAATTGAAGTGCCCAAAAATGAACTCTTACCCTCTCCCTCTTGGAGTCCTCTAAGAGACCAGTACCCCGAAGGCGGACAATTTACACTTTCACGCCTTCTTCAATACACCATATCCCACAGCGATAATACCGCTTGTGATGTCCTAATACGTCTAGTCGGCACGCCTAAAACGCTCGAGAATTACGTAAAGAGCATTGGCATAGATGACCTCCAAATCACCTTCAACGAAAAAGACCTGCAATTACAACAAGACAATATGTTTCAAAATTGGACAACCCCTAAATCTGCGAGTAAAATGCTCAAAATCGTTTATGACAACGCCAATCAACTACTGTCAAAATCGAGTTACGAGTTTTTTTGGAATACCCTCAAAGAAACCCGCACAGGCGAGCATCAAATACGAGGACAATTACCCCCAGAAAGCATCGTTGCACACAAGACCGGCAGTTCAGGCCGAAACCCCATCACCGGCATAACCGCAGCCTTAAATAATATTGGCATAGTCTTTCTCCCTCAAGGCGATTACTTTATAATCAGCGTTTTTATTACAGCCTCAAAAGAAGACTTTGGCAGCAATGAAAAAATTATCTCCGACCTCTCAAAAGCCGTCTATGACTTTTACACGACCGCCCTATAAACCACCCCCTCCAAAAAAAACGTTTTGTAAGATTACATTAATAAATTATAATTTCTCTTTAGTATCCATCTAAAGCAACGTAAATTTGCTTAAAAACAAATTAATCCGCCAAAATATATCTACCTTTGCACACTTTCTTGAGGCGAAAGTGTTTCTACGCTTACATCACAGCCATCGTCTTTTTCATTCAATAACAAACATGCCATATATTCATCGTTCAACCCTCTTACTCACGATACTTCTACTCCTTCAAACCATTGGACTTTACGCAAAAAACTCTGATAGTGTGTCCACAGCCACCGAACAATCAATTGATACAAGCCTAACAACCACGAAGCATAAACCTAAAAAAACACGCAATCTTCGCCTCAGTGCATTGGGCGGCCCTGGCTACACCCCAGATTTTGGATTTGTACTCGGAGGAAGTTCATTACTTACCTTTAGCACGAATCCTCGAGACACAAATTTATTACGCTCCGTTGTACCACTCGCATTTGCGCTTACGTTCAACAAAAAAATAGGCTTTAATCTTGTCTTTAATCCACAAATCTATTTTAATGCCGATAAATTTCGCCTAACTGGGCGCATTACCTATAAAAACACTGTAGATAACTATTATGGCGTAGGCTACCATCAAAACAGTTCTATAGAACGAAGCGACACAACAACCTCCTTCTATAACTCAACCCTTCAAATTAACCCAATTGCCTACTTTCGGATTCCTAGTACAGACCTCTTTGTGGGACCAATGCTTGATTTCAATTACGAGCAAATGAGTCAAATCTCAGACGGCGTTGCCAATGACCCCGATTATATACAACAAGGCGGCACAAAATCAGGATTAAATATAGCCACTCTCTTACTCGGCGCCGCCTTCTCCTACGACACTCGCGATGTGCCCGCCAATGCATATAAAGGCAAATTATTTGACTTACGCATAGGCTACTCCCCCGATTTTTTTGGACAAAAACTTCACTATGGCATACTTCAATTTGATTATCGCCAATACTACGCAGTCGGAAATCGGCGCACACTTGCATGGACGGTAAACACTAAAAACGCCTTTGGTAAAATTCCCCTAACTCGCCTACCATTTACAGGCTCTCCATTTGACCTTCGAGGTTACTACCTTGGACAATATCGCGATAAATCAAGTTCTCTCGCCCTACTAGAATATCGCCACATGATTAACACCGATAAAAGTACCCTGATGAAGCGTCTTATTAGTAGAGTAGGATTTGTTACATGGGCAGGCGCAGGAGTCGTAGGCCCTTCAATCCCCAAAATAGAAGCCATCCTCCCTAATCTAGGAGCAGGATTGCGCATCGAAGTTCAACCTCGCATGAATTTCCGCTTTGACCTTGGCTTTAGTCCCCTTGAAAAACAAATGCTTATGTATTTTAATATGACAGAAGCATTTTAATCCCTCTCAAGACTTTAATTCCCCTCCTCATAAAATAATAATTTTAATAAAAAATAAAGCAATAAGTTACATTTCATTGCTAATATTTTTCGTACATTTGCAGCCATTTCTCTGCGAGAAAAAAAAGAGAAATGATTGAATAATTTATAATGTCTAACCATTTAACCAAAAAGAAGATGAAAGAAGAAATGAATGAAGATGTCCAAAATGTACCCGTTGCAAGCCCAACCAGTGAAGAAGCAACACAGGGATTTCAAGAAGAACCTATCGAAATAGTGAAGAAAACAAAAATAGTAAACGCATCTATCGCTATAGACCAATTTGACTGGAGTGCCTTTGAGAATGAAGATGGCATTTATGACAGTGATAAAACAACCATTACAACTCGCTATAACGATACCCTTTCAAAAGTAGCAACAGGCGAAATTATCGAAGGAACTATTGTTTCACTCGATAAACGAGAAGCCGTAATTAATATTGGCTACAAAAGCGAAGGGATTGTAAATATTAGCGAACTGCGCTATAACCCAGAACTTAAAGTGGGAGATAAGATCGAAGTTTATGTTGAAAATACAGAAGACAAACGCGGACAACTTATCCTTTCACACAAACAAGCACGCTCACTACGCTCTTGGGATAGAGTTAATGAAGCCCTTAATACGAGCGAAATTATAAAAGGTTACATCAAATGTCGCACCAAAGGCGGTATGATTGTTGATGTATTTGGAATTGAAGCCTTCTTACCTGGTTCACAAATTGACGTGAAACCTATTCGTGATTACGATATGTTTGTAGGTAAAAATATGGAATTTAAGGTTATCAAAATTAACCCAGAATTCCGTAATGTCGTTGTCTCACACAAAGTACTTATCGAAGCAGAGCTTGAGGCGCAAAAGAAAGAAATTATAGCAAAACTAGAGAAAGGACAAGTACTCGAAGGAACGGTAAAAAACATTACTACTTATGGAGTATTTATCGACCTTGGTGGAGTAGATGGGCTTATTCATATAACCGATCTTAGTTGGGGAAGAGTTAGTCATCCAGAAGAAATCGTCCAATTAGATCAAAAACTAAATGTAGTTATTCTAAGTTACGATGATGATAAAAAACGTATCGCATTAGGATTAAAACAACTAACTCCACATCCATGGGAAGGATTAGACGCAAATCTTAAAATTGGAGATGCCGTAAAAGGAAAAGTAGTTGTTTTAGTTGACTACGGAGCATTTATCGAAATTGCCCCAGGAGTAGAAGGCTTGATACACGTTTCTGAAATGTCATGGTCACAACATTTACGAGTAGCCCAAGACTTTGTTAAAGTCGGAGATGAAGTAGAAGCAGTAATCTTAACTCTAGACAAAGAAGAGCGCAAAATGTCATTAGGCATGAAACAACTGAAACCAAATCCATGGGAAGAGATTGAGCAAAAATATCCAGTTGGTTCACGTCATAAAGCACGAGTTCGCAACTTTACTAACTTCGGAGTATTTGTTGAAATCGAAGAAGGAGTTGATGGACTTGTACACATCAGTGATTTGAGTTGGACTAAAAAAGTAAAACATCCAAGTGAAGTTACCCAAGTAGGAGCAGAGCTCGAAGTGGTAGTCTTAGAAGTAGATGTTAATAATCATCGCTTGAGTTTAGGCCACAAACAAATTGAAGAAAACCCTTGGGAAGTTTTTGAAACCATCTTTACTGTAGATAGTGTACATGAAGGCACTATTACTGAAATGGTTGATAAAGGAGCCGTTGTTGCCTTACAATATGGAGTTGAAGGATTTGTAATGACAAAACATCTTATAAAAGAAGATGGTTCATCTGCAAAAGTAGAGGATAAACTTCCATTTAAAGTAATTGAATTTAGTAAAGGCTCTAAACGTGTTATTTTATCACATACCCGCACGTTCCAAGTAGAGCAAAAAAGTGAAGAAAGCAAAGTGCGTAAAGATACTGAAAGCACTAAGAAATCTGTAAAAAAATTGAATGATTCACTAGAGAAAACTACTTTAGGGGATATTGCAGGTTTAGCAGAACTTAAATCGGAAATGGAAAACAAAAAATAGATATCTATTTGAGTTTGAAGTAAAAATAGCCACGAGATTTCTCGTGGCTATTTTTATTTAATTTATTTAAGACGATTCTACAAAGCCATTAAGCATTTTTTGAAAACGTACTATCTAATATAGAAAAGGATAGTTCTTTTTTGCGACATTTCATTTACATTTAAGCCAGTCAATAAGAAGACAATCTATATATCTTTAAACTTAAAAAGATATAATCCCGTCATTCTGGCATAAAAAAAACGCCTTGCAAATAATTGCAAGGCGTTTTTAGTAAGTAAAAGCCAGATTCTACAACTGAGGACCAGCAGGAATAAGTGCTTTTGCATCATCATTATCACAATATTGCTCAAAGTTTTTGATATACTTTTCAGCCAATACTTTTGCTTTTTCAGCCCATTCAGCTTCGTTAGCATAAGTTTTACGAGGGTCAAGAATATTCTCATCTACATTATTCAATGCAGTAGGAGCAACAAGGTTCAAAATTGGCACCTTTACTGTTGGAGCTTTTTCAATTGAACCATCAATAATAGCATCAATAATAGCACGAGTATTTTTTAATGAAATACGTTTTCCAGTGCCATTCCACCCAGTATTTACTAAGTATGCTTTTGCATTGTGTTCTTTCATTTTAGCAACTAATGTTTTTGCATACATTGTTGGGTGTAGAGTTAAGAATGCTTCACCAAATGCAGGTGAGAATGACATCTGAGGCTCTGTAATACCACGTTCAGTACCTGCTAATTTTGAAGTATAGCCGCAAAGGAAGTGATATTGAGCAGATTTTTCATCAAGTATTGAAACTGGAGGCAATACCCCGAAAGCATCAGCACTTAGGTAGATAATTTTACTTGCATGTCCAGCACGAGAAGGTAAAACAATCTTGTTGATGTGATTGATTGGGTATGAAACACGAGTGTTTTCAGTTTTTGATGCTTCTTTTGAATAGTCAGGTGTACCATCAGCCTTTACTGTAACATTTTCAAGAAGAGCATCACGACGAATTGCACGCCAAATATCGGGTTCATTTGCTTCGCTAAGGTCAATTACTTTTGCATAGCAACCACCTTCATAATTAAACACTCCATTATTATCCCAGCCATGCTCATCATCTCCAATAAGGAATCGTTTTGGGTCAGCAGAAAGAGTTGTTTTACCCGTTCCTGATAATCCAAAGAATACTGCCACATCACCTTCTTTACCTACATTTGCAGAGCAGTGCATTGAGGCAATGTTACGTAATGGCAAGTAGTAGTTTTGCATAGCAAACATTCCTTTTTTCATTTCGCCACCGTACCAAGTACCACCAATAATTTGCATTTTTTCGGTAAGGTTGAACATCACAAATACTTCAGAGTTCAATCCTTGCTCTTTCCATTGAGGGTTAGAGGTTTTAGAGCCATTGAAGATTACGAAATCAGGCTCTCCAAAGTTCGCCAATTCGTAGTGAGATGGACGAATAAACATATTGGTCACGAAGTGTGCTTGCCAAGCAACTTCAACGATCACACGAATTTTCATACGCGTATCCTCATTCGTTCCACAGAAAGCATCAACTACATAAAGTTTTTTTGCAGTATTAAGTTGCTTCATTGTCAAGTCTTTGCAATGACTCCAAACATCAGGATTAACGGGTTTATTAATATTACCATCCCACCAAATATGTTGGTCGCTAGTAGCATCTTTTACAATGTATCGGTCTTTAGGAGAGCGGCCTGTAAATACTCCTGTATCAACAGCAACTGCGCCTGTATTTGTCAACACACCTTTTTCGAATCCTTGATTTGCAGGATTCATTTCTGCTTGGAATAACTCTTCGTATGAAGGGTTATGTACGACTTCGATGTTACTCGAAATACCGTACTTGGTCAAATCTAATTTTGCCATTTCTGTTTTTTTAAATTAAATAATAATTCTTTTTTAATGCCCTGCGAAGATAATCAAAACTTGGAAATATCAAAAGTTCATTTGTTGAAAAAAGTGCAAATTTTATCAGGCAATTGGATAAAATGCTTCTGGGATATATTCAATTTTTATAGACTTCCCACTTATTACTATAGAAATAATGTCAAATTGAACATTGAGGTTGAGTGAAAACTTTTCAATATAAATGTTCGCAGCAGTAATTGTATGCATTTGTTTTTGTCGGTTAACACTATTACTTGGAGGCACTAAGTATTGTGCACTTCTAGTTTTTACCTCGACAATATGTAAATTATTTCCATTTTCTGCCACAATATCTAGTTCTTTATGTCCCCAACGCCAATTTGTATGGCGAATATGAAAGCCTTTTGCGATTAAAAACTTTTGCGCTTCAATTTCGCCTTGTTTTCCAAGCTCTGCGGATTTCATTTGTGTCTTATCTTAATATTATGTCTTAATGTTATATCTTTGCAATGGACCGTAAAATTAGAAAAATTGTAGTATATGCAAGCACCTTATTTACACTTATTCTTTGACTTAGACCGAACACTTTGGGATTTTGAAGCAAATTCTGACGCTGTTTTGCGAGATATTTATACGAATAGAGCCATTATTAACACGCACTTTTCATCTCCTGAGGAGTTCATATTAGAATTTAAGCGTATCAACAATATTATGTGGCGTGAGTACCATAGAGGAAACATCACAAAACAGAGTTTACGACAACAAAGATTTTATCTTACCTTACGCAAGAAAAAAATATCTAATCGAACGCTTTCCCTACAACTAGATGAAGAATATATTAGGCAAAGCCCCACAAAAACA
>JBOFDL010000163.1:0-3109 GCA_051646985.1 Bacteroidales bacterium
GAGTATTCTTTTGGGCAATATTTTCAAAAACCACAGCCATTAGAAAACATTACACAAATGATGGTAACACCACATCCTGCCACATTTGTACGCTCTGCATTAATGAAAGCCTATAAATTTGATACGCAGTTTAAAATTGCTGCTGATTATAATTTACTGCGACAACTATACCTTGCAAACAAAAAATTTCAACATATAGATTCCACTATTAGTGTTTTTGAGGCTGAAACAGGAATTTCTGCCACAGCATACCTTCGCCATTATAAAGAACTCGCAGTAGTACATAATACTTATGGAACATGGACATATAACCGCATAATTGCAATTATGCGAGTAAAGCAATTCATTAAACTTTTTATCCCAAAGGGAATATTGCAAAAAAGGATGAAATGTTTTTTAGAAAGAAATAAAATAATCTTTTAAGTAAAGATATGTTTTACCTTGGTGTATTTATTGTATTATTAAGTTTTACATTTTTAGAGAGCTATGATACTCTTACTAAACGCAGTCATCAAATACTGGCTATTTGTGCGTGTTTGATTTTAGTTGGCATCGCAGGACTTCGCTTTGAAACAGGAGGAGATTGGGATGCTTATACAGAGATTTTTGAGCAAACAAATCCAATTTTTCATGCTATAAAAACAGGTAGTTGGGGAGTACAGAATTTAGAAATAGGATATGTATTATTCTGCTCTATTGTAAAAGAACTAGGGGGAACAATTCAAACTGTGTTTTTTATTGTGACTCTTTTTAATATAAGCCTACTTCTGTGTGCCCTAAAGAAATACACTAAACAGATACTATTTGCTCTATTTATTTACTATGCTATTTGTTATTTTGCGCTAGAGATGCTCTATACGCGTCAAGCCATAGCAGTAGCCATAACATTTTGGGGAATTCAATATATAGAAAAGAAACAATTTTGGCGATTTTTGCTAGTTACCCTCCTTGCATTTTATTTTCACCGCATGGCTATTATTATGCTTCCTCTTTATTTTTTGCTAAGGCGACGTATCGCCACATCAATTTGGATTTTTATAATAGGGATTGGAGCTACACTTATGTTTTTTAAGGTAGTTTGGTTTTCTACTGCTTACTTAGAAATTTCTAAAATACTTGGAACTACATTTTATCAAAAAGCACTTTATTATGTAGAGGCAGAATTCTTTGCTATTCCTCGAACTATCAGTATGGGATTTTTTCTAAATATATTTCTATTTATTGGACTCTTGTGGCAAAGAAAAGAAATTGAAAAATTAAAGTACGGCACGATATTTCTAAATTTATTTTACATCAGTTTAGTTGCGTATTATTATGGTTACGAACTTGTAGAAATTAGTAATCGATTTAGATTCTTTTTCTTAATCTCACTGATTGTATTATTTCCTATTTGGCTTAGCAGTTTTCGATTACACACCAATAAGTTAATTGTAGGCACTATCATTATATTTTACTCTTTTTTGTACAATCGAGCTATTTTACTTGAACTCCCTGCTGCGGCTGCCTATAATCCTTATCAAAACTATCTAATTTATAAATGGACTGGAAAGCCCAGTACTGGGGCAGAACGATTAAAGCAATCTATTGAGTACACCAAAAACGAAAGACAAGAAATGAAAAACATTAAAGAATGAAAAGAACGCTATTTATAAATCACTCAACAGAAACTTTCGGTGCAGAAACAGTACTTCTGCAACTTTTAGAACGTTGTTATCCAAGTGGGAGCAACTCAGTATTTATTGTAGAGCCTAAAAATAATAAACCCTCTACATTTAGAAAAGCCCTACTAAATTTAGGACATCATAATATTATCTCTCTTCCTTATAAGAATCTTGGCGGAACTCGTCTTCGCTCTTATATTGTCCTTATATACAATATATACGCTGTACTAAGACTTTGGTTTTATGTAAAAAAAAACAAGATTGATATTATTTACTCAAATACCTCAATTACCTGTTTAGGTATTCAATTAGCGAGATGTACAAAACTTCCACATATATGGCACATTCATGAAAGCACAAATACTTGCCACACATGGAGCCCGAGTTTATCTAAACTACTTCAAAAAATGATGTCGTACAATAAAAATAAAATAATATTTATCTCGCAAACACAACAAAAGCAGTGGTGTCAAGAATTACAGCAAATAGAAAATTCTCAAGTTATATATAACCCAATAAAAAAAAATCATGTATTAAAAGAATTTCAAGAACAGAAAAAAATTGTTTTTGGCTATTTAGGTAGTAGAGCATTTAATAAAAATGTTTCTATGTTAATCGAAGTATTCACAGAACTATACGTACAATACTCCAACATCTCGTTAATTTTATCAAAAAATGTAGGGGAAGACAATTTAGTTGTCAATCGTAAAATTAAAGAATTTAATTTGTCTAATGTAGTAACAGAAGAAAGTGCTTTATCTCCCTCTGCGGTAGCAGATTTCTTTAACAAGATAGATGTATTAGTTCTTCCCTCTTTTTCTGAAAGTTGGGGAATGGTGGTATTAGAGGCAATGCAAGTAGGAGTTGCCACTATTGTTACCAATCAAACAGGATTACATGAACTGTTGACCGACAAAAAAGAAACCCTATTTATAGACCCCTACAATAAGCAAAGCTTACTACAAGCAATGAAGAAAACTTTAGACCCTCAGGTTCGCAAGGAACTTGTACAAAACGCAAAAAACTTATTATGTGAAAAGAAATTCAATGAACAATTTGAGGAAAAAATGAAAGACTTACTCTTTTGAAAAGAGTTAAGCGATTCATTTCACATATAATATAAATTATGATTCCAAAAATTCTCCTAACGATAGTTTTATACAACGAAAAACTTACAAACTCCGTTTCATACCAAAGTATTAAACTTGCAGCAGAGCGATTTAAGCTTGACTATACCTTTTATGTACACGACAACTCACCACAGGCACAAAACATAAGCGAAGCCAATGTACATTATGTACATAGCCCCAAAAATGTAGGCTTAAGCAAAGCCTATAATAATGCAGCCAAGTATGCTAAAGCAAATGGGTTTGAATACCTGCTTTTATTAGACCAAGATACCCTTTGGAATGAAGATTTTTTTGAAAAACTATCTATTGCAATAGAGC
>JBOFDL010000164.1:0-26469 GCA_051646985.1 Bacteroidales bacterium
GCTTCTTTTGAATTGCCTTGATACGATCCAAAAGGTAAATCTACCACAATCAAAGGACATGTTACTGCGCGGCGGACTGACTGTGCGTGATATATCATTTGGTCAAGAGTAATAGGTAAGGTCGTTTCGTGTCCAGCCATCACATTAGAGGCTGAATCGCCCACTAAAATTACATCAATTCCAACCGAATCAAGTATGCGAGCCATCGTATAATCATATGCGGTAAGCATCGCTATTTTTTCGCCTCGTTGCTTTTTTTCAATCAATCGTTGCGTGGTAATCATTCGCTCTTTTCCTTCTACAGACATCTTTTTCGATTAAATAGTTTTACGCTTGTATTTTCTCCTCGACTGTGGCGAGTGCTATTTTTTTAGTTGGAAAGCCTACTTCCCAAATTGCATGGGTGGGGCATTCACTAGCGCATTTGCGACAAAGTTTGCATTTCTGTGAATCTATATATGCTAAGTTTTTAATAATACTAATTGCTTCGAAGGAGCAAGCCTTTTCGCATTTTGTGCAGGCAACACAGGCGGCTTTACACGCTTTTCGAGCAATTCCACCTTTTTCTTTATTGACACAAGAGACAAAAATACGTTTTCCTTTTGGGCCTGTTTTACGAAGTTCGATGATGAATTTTGGGCAAATCTTAACACAAGCTCCGCAAGCGGTACATTTTTTTTCATCTACTATAGGTAGGCCTGTCTTTTCATTGATGTACAGTGCATCAAACGAGCAAGCAACAACACAGTCCCCCTTGCCTAAGCATCCGTGAGGGCAGCCTGTACTGCCTGCGTGTATAGACGCTTCAATGGCGCAGGATTTTGCCCCTTCATATTGGTTTATACGGGGTCTATACTCAAGCCTTCCATTGCAGCGTACAACAGCTACTTTTGGGTCTTTTTCTTCGATCGTTTTTCCTAATATTTGAGCAATATTTGCCATACATTCATTCCCTCCTACGGGGCAAAATAAGTTTGACAGATCACTGCTTTTAACGGTTGCAATTGCAAAGGCGCGACAGCCTGCATAGCCACAGCCTCCACAGTTTGCACTAGGAAGTGCGACCTCAACTTCATCAATTCTTGGGTCTTCGTCAACCTTGAATTTTTGTGCCACAGCATACAGAATTAGGGCTAAAATAATACCCATAGCAGTAAGTAACAATACGGTGGGAAGCATACTTAAACTCATCGTTAATGGATTGATTTATGAAATTAAAAATTATGCTAGTTTTTCAATAGCAAAAGTGAATTCTTTGCTGAGTTGATGCCGAAAGAAATATAATGCAAAATAATAAAGTGCAACAATGCCCAAGGCCAATATACCTATAATGAGATCCGATAATTGTAGTGAAAATAATATCAGCAAACATCCAACTAATAGAATGAGAGGAACTACATATGCCAAAAAAACAGCACGAAAACCTTGTGATTTACGCATAATGACATTCACTTTTTCTCCTACAGTAAATAACTGAAAAGATGGGTGAGGGAGTAATATTGTTTTATTCTCAACGTCGGAAATGCTACATGCATCTTTTGCGTGACAACTAGCGCAACTAACAGTTCGCTCAATTTGCACTAAGACTCCTTGCAAATTAATCTCTTTTACTATACCACAATGTTCAATTCTTTTATTTCTCATGTGTATGAGGTAAAATATATGTGCATTTATATTCGTACATATTGCAAATTTGTCAACTTAAATCGATCATCAAAATTGCTGCAAATGTAAACTTTATTTTGCAAAAAGGCAAAATACTGTTGGATTTAGAGAGATATGTATTTTCTTTGGCTTAAAAGTCATTGTAAAGCTTGACTTTTTAGAAAATTGCGAGACTCTTGCAAAGAAAAATTTATCTGTATCTTTGCAACTATTTATACTTATTCCATCCTAAAAATATAATCTAATGAAACGAACTCGTCTTCCTATTTTACTAGTTCAAAGTTTTATTTCGATAGTCGCATTTTCCCAAAATTATACACAAACGATAAAAGGATTAGTGGTCGATGAGTTTGCAAAACCTTCCGAGTTTGCAACAGTATTGCTTCGTGATACAGCAGGCAGTAAGTTAATACAGGGAAGTACTACCGATGAGAGTGGTCGATTTAAATTGTCGGCAAAGCAAGGAGTTTATTTACTTGAGATAGCTTTTGTGGGATACAATATTGCAAAATACAATTTGCAAGTGTTAGCAACTGGTGTTATTGGACTACCAGATACGATAAAATTGACATCGCAAGACAACCAACTTGATGCTGTTACTGTCGTTGGGAAAAGGCCGTTGATAGACCGTAAGATTGACATGTTGGTAATGAACATTGAGAGTATGGCGGCAGCTGAAACTTATACAGGACTTGAATTACTGCGTAGAGCACCAGGAGTCTCTATTGATGATGATGGTAATATAACGCTTAATGGGAGTAATGTTCAAGTTTGGATTGATGGTCGTCCATCTAATCTAAGCGGGCAAGAGTTGGTTGCACTATTGGAGGGTACAGAGGGCTCTAATATTGATAAGATTGAAATTATCTCTAGTCCATCAAGTAAATATGATGCTGCAGGAAGTGGAGGCATTATCAATATCAAAACAAAAAAACATTTTGCTATGGGTCTTAATGGAAATGCCCGTGTGGGTTATAGACAGTTTCTGTATGATGATTTTTTATATGGGTTGAATGGGTCTATTGCGCTAAATTATCGCACTGAAAAACTTTCACTTGTAACCAATTATGCCGTTCGTAATAGAGTTGGCCATAGTTCAAATAACGAGAGAGTATATACAAAGGATACTTTACGCCGAAATGTAAATGATGATCATGATGCACGTAGTTTTAATCATAGTGCAAAATTAGGCATAGAATATTTTGCTAATAAAGAAAACACTTTTGGAATAGTTGGAAATATAAACTATCGACAATTACAAGATGAAAGTACAACCAATGCTAATTTGTATAATGCTCCACTGCTTGATGATGAGTCGAATAGCAAAGGAGTCTCGAGTCGTAAAAATATATATGGTTCATTAAATCTAAACTATACGCATATATTTGATGAGCAGCAAGATTTGAACTTAAATTTAGATTATATGCGTAGTAATTCTAGATCAAATCAAAATCAAAACACTCAATATATTATCAGTACTTGGCAAAATCAAGCATTGATAAATACCCTAGACCAAGATGTGAATGTTTATGGCGTACGAGCAGACTATGAACAAACTATAAATGATAAAATGAAATTTGAGATAGGAGGAAAAACATCGCTATCAGCAACCGACAATCAAAATGTTGAACAATATACCCATCCCGATACTATCCTCAGTAGTATGAAGGCATTTTCCTTTTATGAATATATTACAGCGCTTTATGTTAACTATAATTGGGCGATAGACTCTGTGTGGAGCATAAAAACAGGACTTCGTTATGAGAATACTTATACTAAAGGCGATTGGAAAACAGCCAACAATATAAGTTCTAGATTTTATAATGACATATTTCCAACTTTGTTTTTAAGTTTTAATCCCTTACAAAATCACAATTTTGGATTATCTTACAATCGACGCATTAGTCGCCCATCATATTGGCATCTCAATCCTTATCGCAATGTAGCCAATCCTTATTTATACACAGAAGGAAATCCCAATCTTAGTCCAGCTTATTCCAATATTATTAAATTAGAATATTCATTATTTAAGTTTATTACCTTAGCAATTTCCTACAATCATACTAAGGATATGATAGTGCAAGTATCTAAAAGCCTGCCTGGAAATATTACCTTATTTACACAAGAAAATTTTGGCTCAAGTAAGCACATTAGTTTTAATGCTTATCTCTCCCAAGCGCCTATTACTAAATGGTGGACAATCAATGTCAATCTTTGGGCAGGCTATATAAGCAATGACAACTATACTTATACTAATAATAGTTATAGCGCTAATGTGTGGATGAGCAACAATTTTAAATTACCAAAGAGTTTTAAAGTTGATATAGATGCTTGGTTAAATTCTCCCATGTCATGGGGCTATTTTGAAACTAAAACAAGAGGAGCTATTGATATTAGTTTCAAAAAGAGTTTTTGGAATAATAATGCATCACTATCACTCTATGTGCGAGATTTATTTAATACGAATTATTTTGGTGCAGACTTGTCTGAGGGAGATACACAACGCACAATCCATCGCAGATGGGAAAGTCGTCAACTTGGCATTTCATTTTCCTATAAATTTGGCAAGGGGAATCAAGCCTCTCGTCAACGCAAGGCATCAAGTTTAGAGGAAGGCACTAGAATGGGTAATGGCGAAAGTGATGCTTCTTAAATAGATGACACTCAAAAATTTATCCCTATATTTGTGATGTTTTATTTTTTAATAATTTTATCTGTTGCCAGCCTATGAAATTAAGAGGAGCGAGAATTGTATTTTTGGGCTTATGGCTTCTAGTATCTCTAGAAAATTTTGCCCAAGAGAGCATAATTTTGCAAGAGTTTTCAAAAAAAATGACGAGTCTAAAAAGTGCTGCTATTACTTTTGAATACAATTTTGAAAATCCAGCAAATAAAATGAGAGAACAGGTACAAGGTAAATTATTGTTTTTAGATAATATGTATCAGTTACATTTGGGGGAGTTACAGTTGTATTGTGATGGAAAAGTTCGCTATACTTATTTTACAAAAGTAAATGAAGTAAGCATTTCTAAACCTAATCCATTAGAAGATGGAATATTAGCAAATCCAACGGCATTATTTATCATTGACCAAAAGGAGTATCACTATAAAATGCGATCCGATAAAATAGAAGAAGGTATTTCTATTGCAGAAGTTGATTTGTTTCCAAGAGATAAAAAAACGGATTATTCCAATATTAATCTTCGGTTTGATAAGAATTTCTTATTGCCTAGGAGTATTGCAATCTTTCAAAAAGATGGAACTAGCATTAAATTGAAGATAAAAAAAATTGAAGAAAATGTTATTTTAAATCTCAAAGATTTTGGATTTGATCCCACTCAATATCCAAATATAGAGGTAATTGATCTTCGCTGAGCAATAGGTGTTATATTACTAGGTATAATATCATAACTATTACAGCCCATACGATCGTTCCACAAAGTATGCCGTAGGAAATGGAGTCTCTTTTTAAAAGTATTGCCACAAAAAAGGTCAGTAGATTGGTGAGCACACAAAGACTCAGTGTTTTTGAAAGAACACCTTTCAGTATCAAAAATTGAAAATAATGTATAGGAGAAGGTGCCCATTTTTGAGAAATATAGGCAATGATAAATGTGGCTATGGGTACTAATATACCAATAGCAGTTCCTATATAACGATGTTTTGGGCGAGTTAACATTATGCAATATTATTTTTTAGCAAATATACTACATTATACTACAAGCAAATATTTTATGCGTAAATTTTTACTATTATTTTTAAGTTCCTTAATTTTTGTAACTTGTGAACCTAGAGAAACGGAATTAGTTATACTTTCTATGAATGATATTCATGCAAAAATTGATCATTTAGATAAACTTGCTGCTTATATACAAGCGCAACGTAGCCAATACTCCGACGTCTTACTGCTTTCTGCAGGTGATTTATTTTCGGGAAATCCTATAGTTGACTATTATCCGGAGAAAGGATATCCTATCATTGACTTGATGAACTATATGAAATTTGATGCCACAACTCTCGGAAATCATGAGTTTGATTATGGACAAGACATTCTTCAACAGCGTATTGAGCAAGCTAATTTTCCGTTTGTATGTAGCAATATTTCTTTAAGTAACTTACCCGCATTTCCAGTTCAAAGAGTATTTGAATTAAAAAAGAGTGGACAAAAAATATCAATTACAGGCATATTACAAGAAAATGTAGAGTCGCATCCAAAAAACTTAGAGGGAGTACAATTAAGTTCGCCGTCTGTTTCTCTTGAAACTTATAGTCATATCGATGCAAATATGCATATTGCCATTACGCACCAAGGCGTTACACTTGACAGTGTGTTGGCAGTAAGGCATCCCTATCTTGACCTCATTGTTGGCGGACATTCTCACACACTTTTAGACACAGGATTGTTTGTAAATGGCGTCCTAATAACGCAAGCAGGTAAATATGCTCAATATATTAGTAAGACGTATATTAAATTTAAGAATGGTAAGATAATCAGTAAATCTACAGAGGTAATTGAGGTGGATACATTAAAATGCCGTGATAGTGTAATGAGCAAGAAAATTGCAGGATTTAATGGTAATAATGAATTAAATAGGAAGATTGGAGAGCTTTCGCAATCGATTGTAGGGAAAGTAAATATAGGTAATTTTTTCTGTGATATGGTACGAGCAAGCACCAATTCAGATATTGTTTTTCAAAATATACATGGGATACGAATTGACTCTCTTGTGAGAGGTGATATCACGCTAAAAAAATTATACAATGCTGACCCATTTGGCAATGAAATAATACAATTTGAAATGACAAAAATCCAATTACAAGAGTTTATTGCAAATAATTATAATACATTTAAGCGACTAGATCTTTGTGTTTCAGGGGCGCATTATCGAATTGCAAAAAATAAGCAAAATGTAAAGGTAGACCTATGTTTACCCAATACCCAATTACTATCATTTAGCAAGAATTACAAAGTGGCAATGAACAGTTATATGGCACAAACCTATTGGCTTCCTAATACCCAAGAAGGGAAAAATCTACTTACTACGAATGTGGATGCAACTTTGGCATATTTGCTAACTCATCCAATCATAATTTGGCGAGCAGAAGAGCGGGGCATTGTACGATAACTTGCTCTTAGTTAGAGTTTTTTCTGATGCTTATATTTAAAGAATATGGAGAAAAGTACAGCAATAATAAGTGCGTAGCCTGCAAATATAAGCCAAATATGGCTCCAAAGTTTTATTCCATTTTGAACAAAGAAATTGTCAATAAGCCAGCCACTAATTGTGCTTCCTAGTATTGCGCCTACTCCATTTGTCATCATCATAAAAAGTCCTTGAGAACTAGACCGAATTTTCGAATTGGTCGAATTCTCAACAAATAGGGAGCCTGAAATATTAAAAAAATCAAATGCCATTCCATATACCACACATGAAAATAGAATTGCAACTAAGCCAAAGCCTTCAGGGCTTCCATATGCAAATAATCCAAAACGCAATACCCATGCAAGCATACTTATAATCATTACTTGCTTAATGCCAAAACGTTTCAGAAAAAATGGAATTGCAAGTATAAATAGAGTTTCAGATATTTGAGAAATAGACATAATAATGGTGGAGTATCTAACAACAAAAGAGTCTGCATACTCTGTAATATGTTTGAAGTCATCTAAAAAAACATCTCCATACATATTGGTTAATTGCAGAGCCGCCCCTAAAAACATAGAGAATATGAAAAAAATCGCCATGTTATACTGCTTCAATAGGTTAAACGCATCTAATCCAAATATTGACAAAAGAGAATCCTTCTCATAGCGACCTTGTGGGCGACAAGCAGGTAAAGTAAACGCAAATATGCCAAGTATTATCGCGGCTATTGTTGAGAGATAGAATTGTCCTTCAGATGCTTTATTACCGGTTAAATTAGTTAGCCACATTGCTGTAATAAAGCCTATTGTTCCCCAAACTCGAATGGGAGGGAACTCTTTAACCACATCATAACCAGTTTGCTTTAAGGTATTGTATGCAATACTATTGGCGAGTGCAATAGTCGGCATATAGCATGCCATTGCAACAAGTGCCACCCAAAAAAAAACAGAAGCACTTTCGACTAAACTAAAGCTAAAAATGCCGATTGCTCCCAAAAGATGCAGTATGCCATAGATGCGCTCAGCATTAATCCATCGGTCGGCAATGATGCCTGCAAGTGTCGGCATAAAAAGCGAAGCAATTCCCATCGTTGAAAATACTGCTCCAAAATCCGCGCTACTCCAATGTTTTGTGCCAAACCAATAATTTGCAATTGTAATTAACCATGCTCCCCAAACAAAGTATTGAAGAAAATTCATCAAGGCGAGTCGAAGTTTAATATTCATCAGATTTACAAATAAATTATGAAATGATACTAATTAAAAAGCATCCTATAATTTAACAGAACTAAATTGCTTGTAGTTTGCTTAAAAAAAACACTATGTTACTTCCCAAGTATCTCCGCTATGTAAAAGTTCTTCCACTGTATGAATAGTTGCGTTTTTTGTCACGGTTAACTTTTGCTCTTCTGCTCTTTGATTGTATGTGGGAGTGTCTATTGCACGAATTATGCCTAGCGCTATGGGGAAGTCTCCTTTCATCGCTGCTAACATCGCGTGAATAGAGGCGTTACTTGTGTGTGCATCGTGTATTAATAAATCCTTCTCGGTAATGCCATTTTTTCCAATTTCTACAATTTTTAATCCAACGTTATTAAGAACAATTCCCTTTTCATTGTTTACTCCAAATCGCATCGGTTTTCCATGCTGTAGGGTAATTGTTTTTTCGGCACGCAAATCTTTTGATGCAAAAGAGGCATGAGTGTTGTCATTAAAAATAGAGCAATTTTGTAATATTTCAACCACTGCGCAGCCTTTGTGTAAGGCTGCTGCTTTCATACAGGTATTGTTGAGTTGCAAAGCAAAATCAATAGATCGTGCAAAAAATGTCCCAGAGGCACCAATAACTAATTCACCTGGGTTAAATGGAGGCTCAAGGGTGCCATAAGGGGAGGTTTTTGTAATCAGTCCACATTTTGATGTGGGTGAGTATTGCCCTTTTGTCAGCCCATAAATTTCATTGTTAAATAAAATAATATTCAAATCAACATTCCTCCGAATGGCATGAATAAAATGATTTCCACCAATTGCCATTGCATCGCCATCGCCTGTAATTTGCCAAACACTTAGTTTAGGATTGGCAAGTTTTACTCCTGTTGAAATAGCAGACGCTCTGCCATGAATTCCATGAAATCCGTATGTATTCATATAATACGGAAGTCGAGAGGAACAACCAATGCCTGATATAAAGGTAAAATTTTCCTTAGGAAGTTGTAGCTCTTCGGCAATTTCAGGTAAAGTCCGCTGTATAGAGGCAAGTATAGCGTGGTCGCCACAACCTGGACACCAACGTACTTCTTGATCACTTTTTAATTCTTGTGCTGTATACATAAGTTTAATATTTTACCTTAGCAATAAGCAAGTTTAGTTTTTCTTATAAATTCTCTAAATGCTCTACCAACTCAGCGACTATAAAAGGTAATCCTTGTACCTTATTATATTGTTGTATGGTGATATGAGGAAATTGCATTCGCAGTACACCTGCAAATTGCCCCATATTGAGTTCGCAAACAACAATTTTTTTGAAATTTTTAAGTACTTCTTCTGTGTTTTTTGGGAGAGGATTTATGTATGAAAAATGTGCGAGGCTAATGCTTTTATTTCGGTTCTGTAGTTGCCTAACAGCAGATAGTAAATGACCATAAGTGCCGCCCCAACCAATTACTAAAATATCTCCTTGCTGGTGGCCATCTATAGCAAGAAGGGGTATGAATTCTGCTACTTTTTCTACTTTTGCGGCACGTAACTTGGTCATCTCCTGGTGATTGGTCGGATTATGTGACACATTGCCAGTGAGTGCGTCTTTTTCAAGTCCACCAATACGGTGTTCAAGTTCTTTTGTGCCAGGTATTGCCCAAGTGCGCGCTAGGCGCTCTTTATCTCTTTTATAGGGTAAATAAGCAGATGTATCTTTCTGCGCAATCGGTGCATTGATTTTTTGAAACTCCATCATTGAGGGGATTTTCCAAGGCTCCGAGCCATTCGCAATAAAACCATCTGTAAGTAAAATTACCGGCGTCATATGTTCTACTGCAATTTTCGCAGCATAAAATGCGGCTTTAAAGCAATCTGAGGGAGAGTTTGCTGCCATAACGACTACAGGACTTTCTCCATTACGTCCATACAATGCTTGCATTAAATCGCTTTGTTCTGTTTTAGTTGGTAAGCCTGTAGAAGGCCCTCCTCTTTGTACGTTAACAATTACAAGCGGAAGTTCGGTCATTACAGCTAAGCCAATAGCTTCGCCTTTAAGTGCTAATCCTGGGCCAGAGGTAGTGGTAACAGCTAAATTTCCCGCAAAGGCTGCACCAATCGAAGTGCAAATGCCTGCAATTTCATCTTCGCATTGCAGAGTCGTAACATTTAGATTTTTGTGAATGGCCAATTCCTCTAAAATTCCAGTAGCCGGAGTAATAGGGTATGAGCCACAAAAAAGAGGTAGTTCTGCTTTTTCAGCAGCAGCAATAAGACCCCATGCTGTCGCAACATTTCCATTTATATTACGATATGTTCCTTTGTTTAATTTAGCCGGAGATATTTTATAGGTATTGGCAAATACATGAGTGTTGGCAGCATAGTTATAACCACCTTTAAGCACTTGGCTATTGGCATCAATTAATTCAGGTTTTTTCTTAAATTTTTTATGAAAATAGAATTCGCTATGTTTTAGGGGGAAATTGAAAAGATAGTAGCAAATCCCTAGTGCAAACATATTTTTACTACGTAAGATAGTTTTTGCATTTAAGCCAGATTCCTGTAAGGCATGTTTGGTAAGTGAGGTAATGGGAGCAAAGATAATATTGTGCCCCTCTAAATTGAGTTCAATTATAGGGTCATTCGTAGTAAATCCTGCTTTTATGAGATTTTGGTTCGTAAATGTGTCAGCATCTAGAATTGCAGTTGCATCTTGCTTCATCCATTTTGCATTTGCTTTGAGAGCAGCTGGATTCATTGCGACTAAAACATCGCAGTAATCGCCTGGTGTATTTACAGCATTATTTCCAAAATGAACTTGAAATCCTGAAACACCAGCAACAGTACCTTGTGGTGCACGAATTTCAGCAGGATAATCAGGAAATGTTGAAACACTATTGCCTAGTAGTGCAGATGTATCTGAGAAAAGAGTCCCTGTAAGTTGCATTCCATCACCGCTATCTCCCGAAAAGCGAATGACAATATTACTACATTCCTTAATTGAAGTCATCGTTTAATGATTGAGAGTCGAATTTTCTATTTTGCTTGCCATTTAACTCTTATAAATATCTTTTGATAGAGAGTTGTAGCAGAGAAAAAAATGAATAAAAAAACGCTCAAAGTTATCATATTTTTAGATAAAAAAAAACTTCATAAAAAAAGTGTAAATTTGTCGCAAATACAATTTTGAGGGAGTTAAGTTAGATAAAATGTTTGTAGCAAAAATCACAAAAGATGAAATAGCCAATTTGCCAAGATGTTCATTTAGTGGCGAACTCATAGTGGCAGATACAATGTTGTCCTTTGTACGGGCAATGAAGTGTTTAGAGAATGAATCTATATTGGGATATGATACTGAAACTCGCCCAAGTTTTACCAAGGGAGTTCGCTATGGAGTTTCACTGTTGCAGTTATCTACTGCAAATTATGCTTGCTTGTTTCGAGTTGATAAGATAGGTTTGCCAAAAGAACTAGTTCGACTACTTGAGAACGAAAAAATCTTTAAAATTGGCGCAGCAGTACATGATGATGTTCGAGGTTTACAGCAAATTGAAAATTTTAATCCTGCAGGTTTTGTCGATCTACAGACACTTGCACCAAAGTTTGGGATAGAGGATAAGTCCCTCAAAAAAATGGCTGCCATTATTTTGGGAGTACGTATCTCAAAATCACAACAAACTTCTAATTGGGCAAATTCTGTATATAGTTCAGAGCAAAAACTTTATGCGGCAACTGATGCTTGGATTTGCAGAGAAATGCTTTTGTGTTTACAAACGAAAAAAATGGCGGATATTATTTTTGAAAAATTAGAAAAACTTCCCAAAATTAGAAAAAAACGATCGACTCCATCTATGATGCGTACAGCACAAAAAAAAGTAAGTGATTTTTCAACGAAAACTATATAAAATGAATATTAGTGAATTAGGAAAATTTGGATTAATGGATCGAATTGCTCAAAAAATAAAGTTGCGCAATTCAACAACTATTAAAGCGTTAACAGACGATGCTGTTGAAGTGCAGAGTTTTGATAAGCAGATTCTTGCAAGTAATAGTATGATGTTAGAAGGGATTCATTTTGACCTCACTTATTTCCCGATGAAGCATTTGGGATATAAAGCAGCGGTTAGTGCATTCACTGATATTTATGCAATGAATGGACATCCATCTCAATTACTGGTGACACTGGGCGTTTCAAAACGTTTTTCAGTTGAAAATATTGATGAATTTTATGAGGGCGTATTGCTAGCTTGTGAGCATAATAATGTAGACTTAACATCTACTAAACTCACCTCATCACTCACTGGATTTTGCATTAACCTAAGTTCTTTGGGTGTTGTTGAAAATGGTAAAGTTAGTTATAGAAGTGGAGCCAAGGTCGGAGATTTGATTTGTGTTAGCGGAAATTTAGGAGCCGCATATATGGGCTTACTTTTACTTGATAGAGAAAAAAAGGTGCTCGATATTGACGCTAATTCAAGCCCTCAACTTTCTGGTAACGAATATATTCTAGGGAAGTATTTAAAGCCTGAAACGCCTCGTGATACGATAGAGAATTTGACACAGGCAGATTTACTTCCAACAGCAATGATTGCTATTGTTGATGGTCTATCGTCAGATCTTTTGCAATTATGTAAACAATCAAAAGTAGGTGCAAATATATATTTGAATAAAATTCCGATTGCAAAAAAAACTTTTGATATGGCAGAGGAAATGAATTTTGATGCTGTTACCGCAGCTCTTAATGGCGGAGATGATTATGAACTTTTATTTACTATACCATTGGCATTACATGAGAGAATTAAAGATGTTGGTAATATTGATGTAATTGGGCATACTGTAGATGCAAGTAACGGCACATGGCTTATTCCGCCAAGTGGAGAGCCTGTAAGTTTGCAAGCGCAAGGATTTACAGTACAAAAAGAAGACGAAAATGCAAAGTAATTTTTCTAATTTACCAAAAATCATTCTTAAACAAGGAAAAGAAGAGGCTTTATTGCGATTTCACCCTTGGGTGTTTTCAGGAGCAATTGCTCGTTCAGAAGGTGAAGTTCAAGAGGGCGACCTTGTTGAAGTGTTTTCAGCATTGGGAAAGCCTTTAGGCGTGGGACACGCACAAATGGGAAGTATTGCTGTTCGTATGTTAAGTTTTAAACTTCAAGTGATTGATGAAGATTTCTGGCATGCAAAACTGCATGTTGCCTATCTTTTGCGAAAAAAAATAGGAATATTGACGCGCAATACTTGCTATCGTTTAGTACATGGAGAGGCAGATGGTTTATCAGGCTTAATTATTGATATTTATGGAAATACGGCCGTTATTCAAGCACACAGTTTAGGCATGTATTTGATGCGCCAGGAAATTGCAACGGCATTAAAATCTGTATTGAAAAATTCGAACTTGTCTGTTTATAGTAAGAGTAAAAGTTCTCTGTTTTCAGAACGAGTACAAGATGCTTATTTATTAGGAGAAAAAAAAGATGAATATGTTTTGGAGAATGGACTGAAGTTTGAGGTAGATTGGGAATTAGGACAAAAAACAGGCTTCTTCTTAGATCAACGAGACAATCGGTTACTGCTCGAAAATTATAGTAAAGACGCAAATGTCTTGAATATGTTTTGTTATACAGGTGGTTTTTCAGTATATGCAATGCGAGGTGGAGCAAATAGTGTAACTTCAGTTGATAGTTCTACGCGAGCAATTGAGCAAACTCAAAAAAATATAAATCTTAATTTTGGCGACGATAAAAGACATAAATCTTTTGTAACGGATGGATTTGAGTATTTGCAAAGTATGGAAATTACTTACAATTGTGTAATCCTTGACCCTCCTGCATTTGCTAAGCATAACAATGCTATTAAAAATGCAATACAGGCTTATCGAAGGCTCAACGCACTTGCTCTTAAAAAAATGCCTAAAGGCAGTATCCTATTTACCTTTAGTTGCTCTCAGGTTATTAGTAAAGAGCAGTTTAGAAATGCGATCTTTGCTGCAGCAATAGACTCTCAACGTCAAGTGCAAATTTTACATCAACTTTCACAGCCTGCCGACCACCCTATAAATATTTTTCATCCTGAGGGTGAATATTTAAAAGGCTTTGTCTTATCGATAAGTTGACAATTTTCATCAAGTCTAAATTAAACAGTAAATTGCGCGAGATTTACTGTATATTAAACATTGGGGCACCCTTTGTCAATCTCTCGCCTTCTGTAACAAAAATATCAACTACCTTCCCTTTATGTGGAGCGAGAATAATATTATGCATTTTCATTGCTGCAAATATTGCTAATTGTTCACCATCATTCACCTTTTGTCCTTTTTTTACTAAGATTGTTAAGATAGTACCAGGAATAAATGTTTTTACCGTATTAGGATTAGGTCTTTTCCATACTTTAGGCTTAAAACGTTTAGGCAAAGTGGTTTTATATGTGCCATTTTCTAGCGAAAGGTCAATATAGTTTTTATTCTCAATTTGATTTTTTTGCATAAAACTGGATTTTGAAATTTTACATACGTGAAATCTCCAGGATTTAAAATGGAGGAATGCCATGTTTTCTCAGAGGCATTTGTTCTAATTTATTTTCAGAGACTTGAATCGCATGAAGTAAAAATTTGCGAGTTTCTTGCGGGGTAATAACAGAGTCTATATATCCTTTTGATGCAGCAACATATGGATTTGCAAATTTTTCACGATATTCTGCCACCTTTTGTTGGCGCATTTCCTCAGGATTTTCAGACTCTGCAATCTCTTTTTTAAAAATAATATTGGCGGCTCCCTCTGGTCCCATGACTGCGATTTCTGCCTGAGGCCATGCAAATACAAAATCTGCCCGCAAATGGCGAGAATTCATAGCAATGTAGCCTCCACCATAAGCTTTGCGTAAAATGACGGTAATTTTTGGCACAGTTGCCTCACTATATGCATATAGTAATTTTGCGCCATGTCGAATAACTCCAGCGTGTTCTTGGTCAATTCCCGGCAAATATCCTGGTAAATCCTCAAACGTAATAATAGGAATGTTAAAGGCGTCGCAATAACGGATAAATCGTGCGGCTTTATCCGACGAATCACAATCCAAAACCCCCGCCATTATTAAGGGTTGATTTGCAACAAATCCAACAGTTTCTCCATTTAATCGAGCAAATCCAATGACGATATTTGCAGCCCAAAGTTCTTGAATCTCAAAAAAATCAGAGTCATCAACCACCGCACGAATAACGTTTCGCACATCATACGGCTGAGTCGCGTCTTCGGGAACAATAGTATCTATTTTATACTCACTTTTGGGTTCTTTAGGTTCAAAGGCTAATGCTTTTTGGCCATTGTGCCAGGGAATAAATGTTATCAGAGTTTTAATTTGTTCAAAGCATTCCTCTTCACTAAGTGCGTAAAAATGAGCATTTCCAGTTAATTCACTATGTACACGTGCCCCTCCTAATTCTTCCATTGAGATTTCCTCTCCTAAGACCGTTTTTATGACCTCTGGCCCAGTGATAAACATTTTTGAGATATTTTCTACTACAAACACAAAATCGGTTAAAGCAGGAGAGTAAACTGCTCCTCCAGCACAGGGGCCAAGTATAACCGATAATTGAGGAATTACACCACTACTAATAGTATTACGAAAAAATATTTCTCCATAACCTGCTAAGGAGTTTACGCCTTCTTGAATACGAGCCCCTCCAGAATCATTTATTCCAATTAAAGGCATACGCATACGGAGTGCATAATCCATAATTTTTGTAATCTTTCGAGCGTGCATTGACCCTAGAGAGCCGCCTGCAACAGTAAAGTCTTGAGCGAAAATTGCGATTGGAGATCCATATACTGTACCTGTTCCAATAATGACCCCATCACCCGCCAATTTTTTTTCTTGCATTCCAAAATCTCGGACATCGTGTTCAACAAACATATCATATTCGTGAAATGAGCCTTCATCAAGAATCCGCAAAATGCGCTCTCTCGCAGTTAGTTTTCCCATTGCTTTTTGTTTTGCAATGGCTTTTTCTCCTCCTCCCAATTGTACTTCTTGGGATTTTTTTAGTAATTCTTCATGTTTTTTATTTTCCATAAAAAGAGTTTTTGTTAAACCGACTTATTTATATAGTGTCTAATTTTCTTAATGCGTGATTTTTTTCAACTTTGATGCAAGTATAAGCATTTTTATCGTTGAAAGATGCTCGCAGAATACTTTCAACAAACTAAGGCTTTGATTATCAAGATTCATGTTTACAACTTATTTTTTTACTTCTGAGCACTTGCTATTTTTCGCGGTTCATTATTTTCCGCTAAGAACTTCTTTTAAGTAGATAGCGGTATAACTTCGGTCATTTTTGCAAATATTTTCAGGAGTTCCTGCGCATAGAATTTCACCTCCTTTTTCACCTCCTTCGGGGCCTATATCTACAATATGATCTGCTACTTTTATCATATCTAAATTGTGTTCAATAACCACGACTGTATTTCCTTTTTCGACTAATTTATTCAAAACACTAAGCAGTACATTTACATCTTCAAAATGTAATCCTGTAGAGGGTTCGTCAAATATATATAATGTGTTTCCTGTATCTTTTTTTGCCAATTCAGTGGCTAATTTTACACGTTGACTTTCTCCGCCAGAGAGAGTTGTACTAGGCTGTCCAATTTTGATGTAGCCCAATCCTACATCATATAGCGCACTTAAATGGCGATGAATAGATGGAATATTTTCAAAGAAGGATACTGCTTTTTCAATTGTCATATCCAAGACTTCGCTAATATTTTTT
The DNA here is from genome assembly GCA_051646985.1 of Bacteroidales bacterium. GTDB lineage: Bacteria > Bacteroidota > Bacteroidia > Bacteroidales > UBA932 > JAITMY01. Next base: position 16,770 of record JBOFDL010000164.1, read on the forward strand.
CCCTTGTAGTGGACTGTTAGGGTTTCATTATTATAGCGTTTACCATTGCAGGTTTTACACTTGACATAGACATCTGGCAAGAAGTTCATTTCAATTGTTTGGAGTCCAGCACCTCTACATTCTTCACATCGTCCACCTTTTACGTTGAATGAGAATCGTCCGGCATTAAAACCTCTTATTTTTGCGTCAGGAGTTGCTTCAAAAAGTTTTCGGATTTCAGTAAAGACATTTGTGTAAGTTGCAGGATTTGAGCGAGGGGTGCGTCCAATTGGCTGTTGGTCAACTTCAATAACTTTATCAATATGTTGCAATCCTTTAATCTCCTTATAAGGTAAAGCTTGTTTTTCAGCGCGAAAAAAATGTTTTGATAAGATGGGTTGAAGTGTAGCATTGATGAGGCTAGATTTTCCGCTTCCAGAAACTCCTGTTATGCAAATGAATTTTCCTAATGGAAGTTCTAAGGTGACATTTTTCAGATTATTACCTGTTGCTCCCTTTAGGATTAGCGATTTTCCTATTCCTTTTCGTCGGTTTTTAGGTATTTCTATTTTTCTTTGTCCTGTAAGATATTGAAGCGTTAGCGATTTTTGAAGTGCATTTTCAATTGCTTTAGGGTTTAACTTGTTTGAAAAAACAATATTTCCGCCATGTGCGCCTGCAGCAGGCCCCACATCAACCAGCCAATCAGCGGTACGAATCATATCTTCATCATGCTCTACAACAATCACGGAATTTCCTTCATCACGCAATTTTTGAAGGGATTTAATTAAGCGCATATTATCGCGTTGGTGTAATCCAATACTTGGTTCGTCAAGTATATAAAGCACATTGACTAATTTCGAGCCAATTTGTGTAGCCAATCGTATGCGTTGACTTTCTCCGCCAGAGAGTGACCCCGTACTCCGATTTAATGAAAGATAACTAAGACCTACATCCAATAAAAATGAGAGACGATTGTGTATTTCTTTAATGATTTCTGAGGCAATTGCACGTTGTTTGGAAGTTAATTTTTCATCCACTTTTTCAAACCATTTTGCAAGAGAGGCAATGTCCATTGCGGCGAGTTCTGCTATATTTTTATTAGCAATTTTAAAGAACAAAGCCTCTTCTTTAAGTCTTGTTCCGAGGCAGATAGGACAAGTTGAGTGAGAAATATAAGCCTCTTTGATATTTTTAGTGTCATCTGTTTGGCTTTTATTTGAGATATAACTGATGATGCCCTCAAAGTTCAACGTATAATTTGTGGAAGAACCAATTTTTTTTCCATCGATTCGAAAGATTTCTTGAGTACCGTAAAGTAGTGCATCAAGTCCCTCCGAAGGGATTGTTTCAATCGCGTCATCAAGTGAGAAGTTAAAGCGTTTTGCAAGTGCTTCTATTTGTAGAAATAGAAGATTACTTTTTTCTTTTCCTAATGGGACGATACCACCTTTTCTAATAGTTTGTCTACGATCTGGGATAATTTTATTTATATCCATTTGTGCTAAATTTCCCAATCCATTGCAGTGCGGGCAAGCACCTTGTGGGGAATTAAATGAAAAACTATGCGGAGCGGGTTCATTATAAGAGACTCCTGTACTTGGGCACATTAAATGTCGGCTAAAATAGCGTATTTCATTTGTTTCCACATCAAGTGCCATTATTGTCCCATTTCCATGCTGCATTGCCGTTGCAATGCTTTTTTGAAGGGCTTTAAGATTGCTTTCTTCTGGCACAATTTTATCAACCACAAGTTCAATGAAGTGATTTTTGTATCGGTCGAGTTTCATCATGTGTGTAATTTCTCGCACTTCGTTGTTTATACGGACATTCAAATAACCTTTTCGTAAAAGTTGTTCAAATAATTCTTTGTAGTGCCCTTTTCTACCTTTAACTAGAGGGGCTAATAGAAGGATTCTTTTTTTTGAAAAATTTTGAAGAATGAGGCTTGAAATTTGTTCATCTGTATATTGCACCATTTTTTCGCCTGTATTCTTGGAGTATGCAATAGATGCTCGAGCAAAAAGCAAGCGTAAGAAGTCATAAATTTCGGTAGTTGTACCAACTGTAGAACGAGGATTTTTGGAGGTTGTTTTTTGTTCGATAGATATTACGGGGCTTAACCCTGTAATACTTTCGACATCTGGACGTTCCATCGAGCCAACAAATTGTCTTGCATAAGAGGACAGAGTTTCCATATAACGCCGTTGTCCTTCGGCATAAATAGTGTCAAAGGCTAGAGAAGACTTTCCACTTCCACTTAAACCTGTAATTACGGTAAGTGCATTGCGAGGTATTTCTACATCAATATTTTTTAGATTATGTACTCTTGCACCAATTATTTTTATCCAATTATCTTCCATCACTTAGATTATTTAGTTTGTAGGCATTTTTTCTAAAGCCTTCTTCTGGGATTTTTATGTAATAGGTGCGATTTTTTTTATTTGCAAGAGATGAGTTTCGTAGCCAAGGATTTAGCAATTTTATCATCTTATAATTGGTATTATATTGTATTGCGAAGTCAGCCCAACTTTCGACAGATGTATTTACAAGTACTTCTTGGTATTTATAAGGGGGATATAAATTTTTAGGCGCGATATTGAAGCCGTATTTTGAGGGATTCGATATAATGAGTTTAAGGGCTAAGATGCGGTATACATAACGAGAAGTTTCTTCATTTAATCTCATATCATAATAAGAGAGAGACTTTTGTTTTACGGCTTGTTTTGTAAGTCCAGCCATTCCCATATTGTATGAAGCGGCGGCCATTGTCCAATTTCCAAAGAGAGAGTGAGCTTTTTGCAGATAATTGCAGGCACTCCAAGTTGCTTTTTCGATATGATACCTTTCATCCACATCATCTGAGATTTCTAGTCCGTATTGTTTTCCTGTGGAGGGCAGTATTTGCCAAAATCCAGCGGCTTTTGCAGGAGAGACTAATTGTCTCAATCCACTTTCTGCGGCGCATAAATATTTGAAATCGCTATGAATTTTTTGAGCTTGAAGAATTGGCTCAATCATTGGGAAGAAGCGATTTGCCAATTTAATAATCAATAAGGTCTGTGAATGCCAATACATATTGACGGCAAGTTCACGTTCCAGGGCTTCACGTACATCAAAGTCTTCAAGCGGAACAATTTCCCCTGCAAACTCTAGATGTGAGGGAATTTCTGGCGAGCGTACATCTTGCGGAATAAAAGAGTCCTTATTGTTTTTTTCGGTATTAGAACGCCTCGAAAAGAAGCCTTGAGAGAAGAGGCTTAAGGTGTAAAAAAAAGATAGGCTTACAAAAAAAAGACGAAAAAGAGTCATTGATAAGGTTATTAAAGCGCAAAAGTAAGCATTCTTTATAATAATCGCAATAAATTCAGGGGCTGCCTTTTGTGGGAAGTTAGTTTACTGTATCCGTAATTAGAAGAGTCGAGGAGGATTTTGTTCCATTTGCTCTAAGATTGCGGTAAGAATGAATTGACGCAGCAACTTTGTTTGATTGCTTACTTTATATTCTTGACAAAATTTGGTGAGCATTTTGAACTCGTCATCATTAAAAGAGACTACTTTTTTGTGCGAGCGTTTTTGTTTTTCTCGATTTCTTGTGGATATAATGTTATTTTCCATAATATTTGTCAGTAATTAAAAGGAGATTGCTAATTTGACATTTACTCTAAAAGGTGTAAGATAGTTAGGTACTGCGACGAATGATGCTGCTTGATTTTTTGTTGCAACGGTTCGTACCCACAAATAAGACGACGTGTTTTTTACGTTGAATAAATTTAGTGCCTCTACGGAGAGTATTCCACTCTCTAAGAAGCCCTTTAGTTTTCGTTGAAGTCCATTGACAATATTGTTGTCAAAGAGAATATAACTAAGTCCTAAATCTGCTCGGAAGTATGAAGGCATTCGGAAGTTTAAATCATAGCGGTCTTCCTCTGGGGTAAATGAAGGGAGCGATGTTCCATAATTCAGTGCCAAATGTGCACGCCATTGTGGGAAATGAAAGAGCTTATCTTGCAGCATTACCGATATATTCATACGTTGGTCATTTGCCATTGGGAAATAGCCAGGATAGTAGTTTATATTTTCTTTCATATAAACATCATCTTTAATGTCTTGAGCGGCTTTCATCAACGAAACACTGACCCATGACTCTGTATTGTGGATAAGTTCTGCACTTAATCGCACATCTATTCCTGTAGAGTATCCATTGCTTCTATGTTGCCAATCGTACATTAATGTAACGTTATCTTGTTTGTATGGGATTAGGTTATAGAGGAGTTTGTAATAGGCCTCTGCACTTAATTTGCAGGGGGTGTCGTGGTATTGAAAAAGAAAGCTTGTGCCAAATGTGAAATGCCATGCTTTTTGAGCCTGTAATTGTGTATTGAAATCCATTTGAGGGGTTTTCATTTCTTTGTAGAAAACAGGTTGATGATATGCACCAATGGTGCTATATATTTGTAGTCCTTTTCTATTGTAGGGGAAGAAGATGGCTTGTACTCTAGGAATAAATAGCACTTCTTTACTTGCCGAAGAGTATGCAAGGCGTATTCCTGGGGCAAAGCGCAGGAGTCCATTTTTGAGATTAAAGTTATAGGTTTCTAGGATAAATGCGCTGTATTGAGTAGCGTTCATACTGGTATCAAGATGTTGGTTTTTAACCATTAATCCATCATTTTGTCCAGAGATAGAATATCCTGTAGAGTCAATTCGTTGCCATTGACTTACCCAATCACTTACTCTATAATGTTGCACTTTTGCGCCCCATTTGAGATGTCCTTGATTATGCGACCACTTTCCACTTTTTTCGATTGTGTAGATTGCCGTATTAAGATAATTTCGTGCGTGATTATGGCTTGCTCCTATATCAATGGGGGACATATTACTGGTGAAGGGGGGAGATATTTCGGTTTGAGTTAACCAGTATGCGCCTTGAATATCGTAGGTTTCTTGTTCGCCCATACTGATAGCAGAAATGGATAGATTTAATTGCAGATTGGCGGATAATTTGTAGCGAGTTGTAAGTCCTGCGACTGCATTTTGAGTAATATCCTTTTCTTCGCCTTGATAAAAGACCGTAAAGGATTGGGGCGCGTTAAGTGTTCCAAAGCTAGTTTCTCGAGTTTCGGGCGAGAAGTGATAAGTATTTTTTCCATAACTTCCCAGAAAGTTAAAAGACAGTCTATTGCTTGCGTCAAAACTTAGCGTTGTTTGTATATCGGAAAAAGACGGGGCGTACTCTCCTTTGGTTTCAAGACTTCCGATTAAGTACGTTGATTGTTTATAACGTACACCGATAGCACCGCCGAGTTTTTTTTTGAAGCCTACAATATTGCAGGAGGCTGATGCGCCTAATATACTTGCTTCAATATTGCCGCCAAAATTTGTTGGTCGTTTGTATTGGACATTGAGCATGCTTGACATTTTGTCTCCAAATTCGGCATTAAAACCGCCCGTTGAAAATTCCACCGTACTAATTAAGGCGGGATTAATAAAACTAAGTCCTTCTTGATGTCCTCCACGAGTGAGTAGTGGACGATAAATTTCAATTCCATTTACATAAACTAGATTGTCATCAAAACTACCTCCTCGTACAGAGTATTGAGAACTTAATTCATTAGATGATTGCACTCCTGGAAGTACTTTTAGGATGGTTTCAAAATTACCGCTTGAGGAGGGTAGTGAACTGAGGGGACGTAAGTCCAGATACTCAGAGGTGCCTCTTCGGCGAGTATTCTCGGTAATGGTCACCTCGTCAATATCCGCGATACGCTCCATATTATTGGCATATAGTGCGCTTGTAAAAGCGAACGTCATGGTGAATATAAGTATGAGACGAGCGTTTTGCATTAAGGGGATTTAGCGCAAAAAAAGTTCTTGAACAAGCTCCATTTTTGCTTTTTCATTGATGCGAGCGACAATATCCTTTCGTAGCATAAGGATTTCGTTTCTTGCCGTTGAGGAGGAGAGTTCAATAAAGAGTTTTTTGTTTTTCAAATAAATTGTTTTTGTGTATTTCGAGGTTGTTTTTCCCACCACACTTTCCCATAGTGCGTAAACATAGGCGCGTTGCATGAGTGTATTTAGGGGAGAATTTCCGCTCATACCCATCATGAGTAGGTCTGCAAAATGCAGGCTTTTTGCGTGGCGTTTATTTATTTGTTTTTTCATTCTGTGATTGAGAAATGTCCATTATCAACCTCAAAAACTTTGTGTTGCCAATCAACCTCTTGGAGGATTGATGAGAGGCGAACTTTATTGCTGTCGGTCAAAAAGATTTGTCCAAAAGTATTGTGAGATACTACTTGTATTAGGTTTTTAACGCGTAGCATATCGAGTTTATCAAAAATATCATCCAGTAAAAGTATGGGTGCAATGTTGAGATGTTTTTGAAGGAGTTTTGTTTGGGCAAGTTTTAGAGCAAGTACGGCTGATTTTTGTTGTCCTTGCGAGCCTCTTTTTTTGAGAATATTTCCATTCAGATGAACCAATAAATCATCACGATGTATGCCCACAGAGGTGTGTTGTAGGGCTTTATCACGAAGAAGGTTTTTTTGCAGTAAATCTTTGAGTTCCATTTCATGGAGGTCGGAGAAGTATTCTAGATTAACCAGTTCTTTATCATTGGAAATTTCGGCATAAATTTCTTGAAATATAGGGCGTACTTCATCCACCCATTGGTTTCGTTTTTGAAATACGATTGTTGCCGTTTGGCTCAACTGCATATCTAATATTTCAAGTACTTCTGCATTTAGATTTTGAACCGTTTTCAGTAATTTATTGCGTTGTTGTAAAATGGCATTGTATTGGGTTATGGCGGAAAGATATTGTTTATCTTGTTGCGCCAATACGCCATTTAAGTATCTTCGTCTTTCTTCGCCAGCATCATCAATTAGGCGAATATCCGCAGGCGATATAAGTACAATGGGCAAGCGTCCAATATGATGGGCAAGGCGTTCATATTCTTTGCCATTATTTTTGACAATCTTTCCTTTATTCGGGGAGTATCCGCAACTAATGCTTGTGATAACATCCTCGTTTTTATAGTTTCCTTTCACCAAAAAAAACGATTCTCCATAGCACACGCATTGTTTATCGGTAAGTCCGCTACTACTCTTGCACATACTCAAGAGGTAGATGGCATCAAGGAGATTTGTTTTACCTGCACCATTATTTCCGACAAAGCAAGTAAGTTTTGAGGCAGGCTTTAGTTCAAGTTGTTGAATATTCTTGAAATTCGTAATTGAGATATGCTCTAAATGCATGAGTAGTAGCCTAGGTGTAATCTGTGCAGTTGAGCAAAGGAAATAGAAATCTCATCAAGACTGTATTTTCTTACAAAACTTATTTTTTTACGCAGTTTCAAGATAAGGGCGAATTTTTAGGGTAAAATGTGTAATTTTGTGCCGCGCAAAAGTAACACTTTTTGATTAAATATTCAAGTAAAATAAAGCGGTGAAAATTATTTGCATAGGGCATAATTACGAAAAACACAACCACGAGTTATTAGGCGGGTATAAAGGAGAGCCCGTCTTTTTTTTGAAGCCAGAGACCGCCTTACTTCGCAATCATGCACCGTTTTACTATCCTAATTTTACGCAAGACTTACAATACGAAGTAGAATTAGTTTTGCGCATCGACAAATTAGGCCGTAGCATATCCCCTAAATTTGCAGCACGTTATTACACACAAGTAGGCATCGGCATAGACTTTACGGCACGTGACTTGCAAGCCAAAGCACGCGCAGAGGGGCTTCCATGGGAGTCGAGTAAGGCCTTTGATTACTCCGCCCCAATTAGTCCAGAGTTTATAGCCCTAACAGACCTTCCAAATCCCAAGGACATCCAATTTTCCTTAGAACTCAATGGCAAAGAAGTTCAAAAAGGACGTAGTGCAGAGATGATTTTTGATTTTGACACGATTATCTCCCACCTCTCGCAGTATCTGACCCTTAAAATAGGCGACCTTATTTTCACAGGTACTCCACATGGAGTAGGGAGTGTTAAAATAGGCGACCAACTCACTGCAAGACTAGAGGGAAAAACGATGTTGAGCGTGGAAATTAAATAAGATTTCTTTGTTGATTTAACAAAAGGGGCTTTGGAAATTAAGAAAAACCTATTGTTTTTGTTGCCGAAATTAACCAGTGAAAAAATAGAAAACTGCACTCAGAATCGTTTTTTTTCATTTTACGGAGTATTCCCTTTCTCACGCACTCCACCAAATAAACTTTTTCCGTAGGTTCATCTCTCTCTCCAAGCCAACAAGTACAAGAAAAGTCAGTTGCAAAATTTTGCCCGAGTCCTCGGCAAGTTTTTTGTACCCTTATAACCGTCTTGCCGAAGCCCATAAAGTTACACAAACGGCAAATACCCCTTGCATTTCCCATAATTGCAACACATTTGCACAATCATGGAACGCAAAAAACACACTTTTTCCACAAAAAACAGCATTGTTGGTTAACAATTTCGACTTTTCGCACGGAAACATAAGATTGTTGTTCAACAATATCGACTTTTCGCACGGAAACATCAAATTGTTGTTCAACAATACCCACTTTTCGCGCGGAAACATCAAATTGTTCATCAACAATATCCACTTTTCGCACGGAAAGCTCAAATTGTTCGCCAACAACGCCCACTTTTCGCAAGGAAAGTTCAAATTGTTCATTAACAACGCCCAAAAACCTATTATTAACGCCCATTACATCCAAAAAAACACTTCAAAAACTAGCCCCAAAAACATCAAGGCATATTCGATATTATAAAAAGCGCACATTAAGCCTTTACCCCAAAGATAGCCCCTTGTGCTAAACGCCTAAAAGCAAATCTTGATATAGGCATCAAGACTTCCAAATGTAGGACTCTCAACATAATCCATCGTAAACCATAATTTAGTACAAGACTTCACCGAACAGTTGAAAGAAGAGAGTCAAAAAGTCGGCATTCAAGAATGGATTGAAGAACTTGACCGCAATAATAAAACCTTAGACGAACTCATTGAAAATCGTAATCAAAAAAATGGCGAAAAAACAGATCTCAAAGTAAAAGAATGTTGCCACGTAATTGAAGAGATTTACTACACGATACAAAGCCATATCCTACAAGGAATAGACAACTACAAAGTCTTCATAAGCGACTTGAATCAATATATAAAAGCCTTTAATCAACTCAGCGCACAGCACCATAAATAGAAAAGCCTAAAAAGAAGCCCACAGACACAAAAACAATAAATAAAAAATCTAAAGATTGTATCCGAAATTTCTTGCCTATTTACTCAAGTGTTGCATTTTTTAATTACTTTTGCAACTCAAAAAATGTTAATAAATAACTTAATCTAATATATTTTTTTACGATGAACATTGTGAATCATCTCTTAAACAAGCGTAGTGCAATCAGTATTGCACTACACTTAACCGCAGTCGCCCTTACCTTTGGGCAACAATACGGACAAACCACAGAATCCTTTAAGAAACCAGCTTTTTCCGTACTTTGGAACAATGCCGATCTTACCAACAAAAAGCTCTTCGTCGAGATAATGTATGACAAGAATACCTGCTTTCAAGACGCCGCCGAATTTTGGATTTACTATGCAGGGCAAGACTCTATTCGTGGCGGCCGCAAAGTAAAGATTGACAGTTTGCTCAATAACCAAAAAAACTGTAAAATCTCAGCCGATAGTTTTATCTTGAGTGAACCAATGGCAGGGGGCTATCGCTTACGCT
>JBOFDL010000165.1:0-3865 GCA_051646985.1 Bacteroidales bacterium
CGACAAGGGCATTTATGATGCCATGAACAAAGGCATTGACCTTGCCACAGGCGAGTGGATAAACTTTATGAATGCAGGAGATAGGTTTTATGAAAATGAAGTTTTTGATAAAGTATTTTCAAAAAACGCATTTTCTGACATAGATGTAGTATATGGTAACACTATACTTGAGTACTCTTTTGGGCAATATTTAAAAAAAACTTTGCCATTAGAAAGCATTATGAAAATGATGATTGTATCACATCAAGCAACTTTTGTACGAGCAGCACTAATAAAAACCTATAAATTTGATACGCAGTTTAAAATTGCTGCTGATTATAATTTACTGCGACAACTATACCTTGCAAACAAAAAATTTCAACATATAGATTCCACTATTAGTGTTTTTGAGGCAGAGACAGGAATTTCTGCTACAGCACATTTCACAGGTTTAAAAGAAAAAGCATTTATTTTAGGAAAATCTCATTTAATAGGATGGAGAATTACGTATGTAAATACAATATTACGTCGTATATTAAAATATTTCTTGCCAAAGAAAATAATTGCTTTACTTCAATCGTGGAGATTTAATAAAAATTAGAAATATTTCTAAACCAAAATGTTAACATATATAACTCTCCTAATAGTTATACTCCTAATAGGTTTTTGGGGTGAGAAAAGTAAAAATTCAATTTTTGCTCTTCGTATCATAATGATAATTTTATTTTTATTTTATGCTTTACGTTATGGTATTGGGCTCGATTATTTTAATTATTATACTCTTATTGTAGAGCGAACTCCCAATCTGTTTTTAGGAGAGCCCCTTAATGACATTTTAATTCAAATTGGATATTGGTTAGCAAATAATCAATTTTATTTTATTGCTACAGCATTTATATTTTTAGCTCCTCTCTACAAAATATGGAAAGTAGAAAGTAATGACAAACTGCTTTCAATTCTTTTATTTATGTCAACTGATTGCCTATTTGGACAATCTTTTTCATTTGTTAGACAATTTGCTGCAATTGGCATATTTATATTAGCAACACCCTATTTATATGAAAAAAAATACATAAAATACTACTTATTGTGTGTATGTGCAATGCTTTTTCACAAGTCGGCAATTATCATTTTTATTTTACCATTTTTGCGTTGGTTTTTATTAAATCCACGATTTCCTTATTGGGCAGTTTTTAGTAGTTTTGGTTATTTTTTAACTTATCCGTTTTTCTTGAAAAGAATTCAAATCTATAGTCTTTATATACTTCCTGAAAAATATACGGTTTACCTAAATTCTTTAAACAATAACAGTAGTGAGGGGCTGAAAATGTTTTTTTTATGGAGTTGTTTAACTGTTTTTTCTCTATGGGTATATTATTTAAAAAAGAAAAATCAGTTTTATGAAAAAAGACAATTGTTTTTTATAAATATTTTCTTCTTAAGTTTTTTTATATACACTGTTGGTTTAAAAATTGGATTTATACCTGGCTCAAGAGCTTCTTACTACATGTTGATTTATTATACCTTAGCCATACCTATTATACTAACCAAAAGCAAATATAGATTACTGTTCAAAAGCATTTTTTTTGTTATAAGCATTCTATCCTATTTTTTTTCACTTTGGTTTATCAATCAAATTTCAGATGGAGCCTTAATACCATATAAAACAATTTTTAATCAAGTACCCTTAAATTCTTTGTAAAGTCCGTAGAAATATTTTATCCATAAAAGCATTTTAATGAAAATAAGTTACTTTATCACAGGGCTTGGGCTTGGAGGGGCAGAGATTGTTACCATTGGTATTGCCAATAAAATGATAGAACGTGGGCATCAAGTACAACTTGTCTATCTAACAGGAGCAAATGAACACTTATCTACTCTTCATCAGGCAATAGAGGTAGTGGGATTAGGTATGCGAAAAAATCCGATTGGCTTTATTTATGCGCTTATAAAAGCGAGCAAACTTATAAAAATTTTTCAACCTGATGTTGTGCATGCAAATATGATACATGCCAACCTATTTGCACGAGTACTACGCTTTTTCCAGAACATACCCTACCTAATTTGCTCCGAACATAGTAAAAATATAGAGGGGCACTTGCGTATGAAGTTATACCAGTGCAGCAATTTTTTAAGTGATATAAATACGAATGTATCACAAGAAGCCGTAACTCACTTTATTGCGCAAAGAGCATTTAATGCACAAAATAGTTTTTGTATATACAATGGCATTGATTTACAAAAATTTCAGTATGATGAAGCAAAACGCATAAAAATACGCACACAATATAATATAGCACAAAGCGAGTTTGTTTATATAAACGTAGGGCGATTAACCGAAGCAAAAGACCAAGTTAATTTATTAAACGCTTTTGCAAAAGTACCCTTAGGCAAACTTATGATTGTAGGCAAAGGTGAAAAAGAACAAGAACTTAAAACGCTCATTGAACAACTTAAACTCTCCCATCGGGTTATTTTAACAGGTGTACAGCCCAATGTAGAAGCCTATTTGTCAGCAGCAGATTGTTTTGTACTTAGTTCTGCGTGGGAAGGATTTGGTATTGTACTAGCAGAGGCAATGAGTTGTAGTTTGCCTGTAATTAGCACCGATTGTGGAGGTTGTGCAGAAGTTGTAAGCAATCCCAATTATGTAGTTCCCACAAAAAATGCAGAAGTATTAGCCGAAAAAATGCGCTATGTAGCAAATATGCCTCTTGTAGAACGCCAAAAACAAGGAATAAAGAATAAAGAATTAGCACAAAGATTTGATATACATAAAATTTGTGATAGATGGGAAGAAGTATATCAAAGCAAGGCAAAAGGCAAATAAAATTTAGATTATATTTTTGATTTATTAGTTAACTATGAAAACTATTGCACTTGTAGGTAATACAGCTTGGGGGATGTTTAATTTTCGAGGAAAATTAATAGAGGCACTTGTTAACATAGGCTTTAAAGTACTTGTTATTGCTCCTTTCGACAAAGAGTTTTCTTCCAAAATCGAACATTTAGGAGCAAATTTTATTCCTATTGGTATTGACGCTAAAGGCACAAATCCTCTCAATGACATTCGATTATTGCTACACTTAAAAAGAGTTTATAAAAGTAATAAGGTTGATTTCATTTTTCACTATACCATTAAACCCAATATTTATGGAGGTTTTGCTGCTCGCCTTTGCAATATTCCACATATTGCAGTTACAACAGGCTTAGGCTATACTTTTGTAAACAACAATTGGATTTCTAAAATCTCTAAACAACTTTATAAATATTCATTTCGATTTGCAAAAGAAGTTTGGTTTCTCAACAACGATGATAAAACTGAATTTCTAAAATATAAAATTGTTACTCCATTAAAAGCCAAAGTTATAAAAGGAGAGGGTATTGATTTAAATCGCTTTACTTTAGACTCCACAAACACAATTGATCCTCCTAGGTTTTTGTTAATAGCTCGTATGCTTTGGGATAAAGGAATACAAGAGTTTATTAAGGCTGCGGAAATTATACACCAAGACTATCCCAATGCTCAATTTCAACTTTTAGGTTTTGTTGGTGTAGACAATCCGTCTGCAATATCTCAAACACAAATAGATGAATGGGTAAGTAAAGGCATTGTAAACTATCTTGGTGGCACAAATGATGTGCGACCATTTATTCAAAAAGCAAGCTGTGTTGTATTACCCTCTTATAGAGAGGGAATTCCATTTACACTACTCGAAGCTTGCGCCTTAGGCAAACCTATTATTACCACAAATAGTGTGGGTTGTCGAGAGGTAATAGAGGATAATACAACGGGATTTATGTGTGAAATTAAAAATGTAGAAAGTTTAGCCAATGCTATGCTAAAAATAATACACCTATCTCCTGAAGAATATATCAAAATGGG
>JBOFDL010000166.1:0-4672 GCA_051646985.1 Bacteroidales bacterium
GAGGTTAAAATTACACCTGGAAATGGAGATGTTCAATTATTCAGCAGCAGGCTCTGCTGGAAGCGTCCCAGAAGCTGATGGAAATTGCCCAGCAGCAGGCTCAGATGTGGTTGTGGATAGCACCAGCATTCACAAAAATTGCCCTTACAAAGACAAGAACTTTGACCTCTTGGCTTGCAGCAAACGCACAGGTGGTGCAAAGAACTGGGAGGGCTTTATGGTTGACCACCGTGATTGCAAGATATACCGCATGGTTGCAATACCGCATCTTAGCAGCTACAACAACGGACAAGGCCGCTGGTGGCTGGCACAAAACCTTAACTATACCAAAAACCTTATTATGAATTCTGCTGCAAATGTTAATGGCGGTTTGGGTACCTATTGGTGTCAAGGAACAGAAAGTTTTGATGGAAAAGGACGACCTGTTATACCCAACAGCCAGACTACGATTTCTGGTGGAGAAGCTTCTTGTAATACCTACGGTGCCATGTATGAGGCAAGAACTATGCTCTCTAATAATGGAGTGGCACCTACTCAAGCGACACCTACTGGCACTAATGCTTTTAGTATCGTAGAAGGGATTTGTCCTAAAGGTTGGATATTCCCAGGGCGTAAAGACTGGGGAGTTATGTTTAATAAGGTTGCAAAATGTAGTGATGCTTTAGCCGAAACAGTGGTTAGTGGTCCTACAGAGGAAAATGCGCCCTGTTTTCATTTAGGGAATGCTGCAGCAGGTGATATCAGTTTGAATACATCTATTGCTACGATAGTGGGAACTACTTTGCGTAGTACTTTGAGTAGTCGTGCAACTACGCCAGATAGTAGTTTTGTAACCGCAACGAATCCTGTTTGGCCTTGGAGTGCTGTTGGCACAAAGCGTTCACATGGTAGTCGCCCTATTGATTATTATGGCTTTTCTGCTCTCCCAACAACAATCCTGTGGCAAAGTAACTTTTATGCATGGGAACGCTTTGCAAATGCGTCTTCTACTGCGGTTAACACTGGCGATATTGAAAGAATTCATGGATATTATGATAAGTCAACCATCCTAATGGCGGGGGGGGCTTATTCTAATCTATCAGGAGCCTTTCTACGCTGTGCACGGGAATATAATTTAGATAGATAGTTTGGGTTTTCCCTCTTTGCTTTGGTGGCAGCCTCTTTTGTTAGTTGGTTAATTAATATTTACTTTTCTTGGAGCGGTTGCACTGGGGCAGGCAAAAAAAAAGTGTGCACAAACTCGGAGTTTGATTACACACTTTTATCTACTTAAAAAAAACTTTGTGATTTACTTGAATGCTTTATGTAATATCATTGGTTTTTTCAGAAATTATATGTCGTATCCACGTTTTTTCCTCATCAGACTGCTCGCGTGTATCAAAGCCTAATTCCTCTCTTACGAGTTGTCTGTATTGGCTCAAAATAGCGGTTTGTTGTTCTGGGTTTTTCTCATGCTGCTTTGGTCCAAACATAATGCTCGTAAAAAGTTTAATGATATTTGTGTTCTCGCAAGATAACATTAGGTTATTGTAACACACTCTTGCGTCTTGCGTGGAGGCATATTGTTTGTCAATTTTTTGCTTTTCAACGGAGGATAGTGTGTGCGATAAATGTGCATCTATTAAATTTAATGAACTGAGTAATGCTTTATATTTCCACTCTCTTTTTTGTAACTCCACCGTTTGTATGTTCTGAATGGTTTGCTTTAAGCCTTCGACTTCTTCCATAACCTCTTGTACGTCTTTTTGAGAGGCGAGTTTTTGATCCTTTAGCATGAGGTATTGAATACAATAAGCAATGGCAAGAATTAATACCAATGCAATTATGTTATATATCCAATAGGTAGTTGTTGATTCGTATAGTCTTATCTCAATAATTTCTTTAATCTCATTAGCGGTCATAGTAATTAGGGAATAGATGATTTTTTTAAATAGAGTCCTACTTGCTTTAAATCAGTTTTACAGCTGGCAAATTTACAACAATATAAATGAATTCTTAGCTAATGTTAATAAAATGTTTACTTAGAAGTATTAATAAGTAGCCTCAAGTAAGCCTTAGAAAGTATTTCATATAAGTTGCAGTAAGATGACTATCTTTGTGCATTATCGCTTTAATCAAATAATGGCAAACATTCTCATTATCTACACAGGAGGTACTATTGGCATGAAATTAGACCCCTCCACAGGGGTACTCTCTCCATTTAATTTTGAGCAAATAGAACAAGAAGTTCCAGAACTTCATAAATTCAACTTTCATATTGAAACACTTTCCTTTGAACCCATTGATTCGTCGAATGTGGAGGTTCGT
This sequence comes from Bacteroidales bacterium, assembly GCA_051646985.1. Classification (GTDB taxonomy): domain Bacteria; phylum Bacteroidota; class Bacteroidia; order Bacteroidales; family UBA932; genus JAITMY01. The sequence goes on from JBOFDL010000166.1 coordinate 2,308, forward strand.
ACATGGCAAAAAATAGCGCAAACCATCTTCACGAATTATTCTCTCTATGATGGTTTTGTTATACTACACGGCACCGACACCATGGCATACACCGCCTCAGCACTTAGTTTTATGCTTGAGGGATTAAATAAACCGGTTGTCTTTACCGGAAGTCAAATTCCTATCGGTATGGTGCGCACGGATGGAAAAGAAAATCTTATCTCCTCGCTAGAAATAGCGGCCGCAAAATATCCCAACGGAACAGCCCGTGTGCCAGAGGTTTGTATATTCTTTGAAAATGAATTACTTCGTGGAAATCGTACCTCAAAGTATAATTCGGAACATTTTAGAGCCTTTCGCTCTAATAATTATCCAGCACTCGCAAAAGCAGGTATTCATATCAGTTATCAAGATAAATATATCTTACCTCATGGTAGTGGAAATCTACAAGTACATACACAATTTGATGCGAATGTGGCTTTACTTCCTATCTTTCCCGCTATGTCGGCCTCGTATGTTAAAAGCATACTTCAAATACCCCAACTACGAGCCGTCATATTACAAACCTATGGTGCTGGTAATGCACCTACATTTCCTTGGTTTCTTGATGCTATTAAGCAAGCCGTAAAGAAGGATATTATCTTGCTCAATATCACACAATGCCATACAGGAATTGTTGATATGCAGTCGTATGAGGTGGGTCGCTCGCTTGAACAAGCAGGCGTAATTAGTGGTCTGGATAGTACCACTGAGGCAGCACTTACAAAACTTATGTATTTGTTAGGACAGTATTCGGAACAAACCAAGGTGAAAGACGCTCTATCGCAGTCATTGCGAGGAGAAGTTTCGGAACAATCTTAAAATAAATCTCTTATAATAAACAAACTATATGTTACTACAATTATTATTTGTACTTACAGCCATCATTGTTGGGGCACGATTAGGGGGAATAGGTCTGGGGGTAATGGGTGGTATAGGTTTAGCCATTCTTACCTTTATATTTGGACTACAACCCACCGCTCCTCCCATTGATGTGATATTGATGATTGTATCGGTTATATCCGCAGCGTCTTGTATGCAGGCAGCAGGCGGTCTTGATTATATGGTGAAAGTCGCCGAAAAATTACTCCGAAAAAATCCAACCAATGTAACCATTCTAAGCCCATTGGTTACTTACTTTTTTACGTTCATTGCGGGTACAGGACACGTTGCGTATTCAGTACTCCCTGTGATTGCAGAGGTGGCACATGAAACAAAAATTCGCCCAGAACGTCCCCTAGGTATTGCTGTTATAGCCTCACAACAAGCAATTACAGCGAGTCCTATTTCCGCTGCTATGGTTGCTCTACTTGGCTTATTGACAGATTTTGATATTACGCTCTTTGATATTCTTAAAATTAGTATTCCATCAACGCTTATAGGAGTATTAGTCGCTGCTTTTTTTTCAAAACGAATTGGGCTTGAATTAATGAATGACCCTAAATATTTGCAGAGAGTTAAAGATGGTCTAATTGATACTCATAAGGTGGAAACAACGCAGGTTAAAAATCTTACCAAAGCTCGTTTGTCGGTTCTGTTGTTTATAGGAGCAACCTTATTGATTGTTTTGTTTGGCTCGATACCTTCATTACGCCCTTCGTTTAATGGTACAATGCTTGATATGCCATCAATTATCGAAATTTTAATGCTCAGTGCTGCAGCTTTGATTTTGATTTTCTCTCGCACCAATGGTATTAAAGCAACGCAAGGAAATGTGTTTTTGGCAGGTATGCAAGCGGTTATTGCCATATTTGGTATTGCTTGGATGGGAGATACTTTTATTAATGGAAATATTGGACAACTTACGAGTTTGGTGAAGGAACTTGTTGTAGAAATGCCTTGGTTATTTGGGGGCGCATTATTTGTAATGTCTATTTTACTTTACAGTCAAGCTGCTACGGTGCGGGCGATTGTTCCACTGGGGATTGCATTAGGGATTTCTCCTTATATGTTGATTGCTTTATTTCCTGCGGTTAATGGCTACTTTTTTATACCTAATTATCCTACCATTGTTGCAGCTATCAATTTTGACCGAACAGGAACTACTTCTATCGGAAAATGGTTATTGAACCACTCCTTTATGCAACCTGGGTTGATAGCCACGCTTACCTCTATTTTGGTAGGGCTACTGTTGATTCAACTGTACGCATAGCTGCCCCTTTTCCCATGTCTTGACCTTTTTTGTTTCGTTTTTTGTGTCAAGACAAAAAATGAAACAAGCAAAACATTGGCACAAACGCTTGCCTTAGCACTCTTGGCAGGGGATTGCGGGTCAAGCCCGCAATGACGGCAAAAGGTTAAGGGTGGCACTCCATAGTAGCAACTGCCTCTTGCCACCATCATACCG
>JBOFDL010000167.1:0-6896 GCA_051646985.1 Bacteroidales bacterium
CAAAAGAAAAAAAGTAAAATTCTAATATGGCGTATAGCAAAAAACAAAATTTAGAGAAAAACATTGAAGCAATAAAATTACTTTTTTCTCTAAAAAACAACCAACGAATACCCAACGAAATAGAAGCCACTATCCTTAAAAAGTATAGTGGCTTTGGTGGTATAAAGTGTATCATCAATCCTATTGATAAGCCCGAAACGTGGACGAAAAGCGACTTGCCTTTATTGCCTCTTGTAAAAGAACTCCACGAAATAATTAAAACTAATACTGAAGGGGAAAAAGAGTATAAACAATACTTTGAAAGCCTTAAAAATTCAATATTTACAGCCTACTATACTCCCAAAGAGGTAATCAGTAGTATTGTCGATGTGATGCATGAGCAAGGGATAAAGGTAAATCAATTCCTAGATCCATCGGCAGGAAATGGGGCATTTGTGGAGGCGTTTAAGCCTCTACAAAAAGAGTCTGGCAAAAGCGTGGCTTACGAAAAGGATATTATTACTGGACAAATACTATCTTGTTTAGAGCCAAATGCAAAAGTTAATGTCAATGGTTTTGAGTCCATAGAGAATAAGCACAATAACTCGTTTGATGTTGTTGCCAGTAATATACCATTTGGGGATATACCAATATTTGACTTTGAATACAGCAAAGCAAAGGATACTGCTCGTAAACAGTCTTGTAAAACAATTCACAACTACTTCTTTCTTAAAAGTGTGGATAAGGCACGAGATGGTGGACTAGTTGCATTTATTACCTCCGAAGGAGTGTTCTCTTCTCCACAAAATAGAGAAGTGCGCAAAAGACTAATGGAGCAATGTGAGTTAGTTTCTGTTGCGCAATTGCCAAATAATCTTTTTAAGGATATTGCAAATACAGAAGTAAGTAGCCACTTAATTATTCTGCAAAAAAATAATTTCAAAAATCGAATTTTAGGAAGAAAAGATGTTGCTTTTATTGGCGTGGATGGGCAAAAAAATCAACTGCAACGACTCGAAAGTATTATTCACACTAAAAGTTATTTAGACACAGATTTATACGGTAAAGAGGCGACTATATATGAACACGAGGGGGGAATTGAGGGTATCGCTGCGGACTTAAAAATAAAACTAAGAAAGGACTTTGCGGATAATTATATTCATCAGTTATACCAACGTGGATTAACCACAAAAGAAAATGAGGTAAAACAAACTCAAGTTGCGCAAAAGCCTGTCGAAAAAAAGAGTGAAGCACAAAATATGCAGTTTGATTTATTTAATCAAATTGAAACACCACAAGTAGCAAAGGAACAAAAAGCACCTATTGTTATTCAAACTCACGAATATCCAACAGACTTAATGCAGGATTGGTATCGCAATAATACGCTTGTGGAGTTTAATGGTGTATTTGGGAATTTGTCAGAGTTTAACTCTGAAAACCCTGTTATATTTACGCCTTTAGCCAAGAAACTCAATACAAATGACTCTTTCAAAACCAGAGCGTATATAAACATTAGAGATGCTTACTATACCCTCTATAATTGGGAGGCTAGCAACTTAAAAGAGAGTCCCGAATTAAGGAGTAATCTTAATACAATTTACGATGATTTTATCGTAAAATTTGATAGCCTAAATGATAAAAAAAATGTTAGGCTATTTAATAATGATGCACTATTCAATGACATAACTTCTCTTGAATATCTTGAGAATGGAAAGTATGTAAAGTCTGATATATTTATAGAGCCTGTTTCTTTTTCCAAGGAGATAGAGTTAAATATACAAACTGCTGAAGATGCAATGTTTGCTTCTCTGAATAAATATGGGAAAGTAAATATTGAGTATATGCAACAGATTAGTTTTTTCTCTGAGCAAGAACTGACTTCTGAATTAAAAGGGAGAATATTCTACAATCCTTATATCAACTCTTTTGAAACTGCTGATGAATTTATTAGTGGTAATGTTATAAAAAAGGCTGAAGATATAGAGCAATGGTTGCAAAAAAATGCTGATGCAAGCCCCGAAAAAATCAAAATTACAAATGAATCTAGAGAGGCTCTTGTTAAGAGCATTCCAACGCCTATACCATTTGAGGAACTAGATTTTAATCTTGGAGAGCGGTGGATGTCAAGCAAGATTTTTGCGGACTTTGCTTCACAACTATTAAAAACAAACATTGAGATAGAGTACAATAAATTATTAGATGAGTTTAATGTTGAAGCAAAGGGTACGAGCGTAGAGATTTATCAGAAATATGCTGTCAAATCCGAATTTCGGAGTTATACAGGAATAAGTATATTAAAACACGCTCTACATAATACCGTCCCTAAGATTTCTAAAAGTGTTCCTACAGTTGATGGAAGTGATAAAAAAGAAATAGATGTAGAGAAAACTCAACTTTTTAATACAAAGTCAGAGCAAATAAGAGAACAGTTTTCATTATGGCTCAATGCGCAAAGTAAAGAGTTCAAAGATGACCTTGTAAGTCAATACAATAGAAAGTTTAATTGTTTTGTAAAGCCAAAGTATAATGGCGAACATCAAGTATTTCCCGACTTAAACATAAAGAACCTAGAGAAAAAATACAATATAAAAGAAATCTATGAAACGCAAAAAAATGCGGTATGGATGCTCAAAACAAATGGGGGGGGGATAATTGACCACTCCGTAGGAGGAGGGAAATCCCTTACAATATGTATAGCTGCTTACGAAATGAAACGCTTAGCGATAGCCAATAAACCCATGATATTAGGATTAAAGGCAAATGTGGAGGAAATTGCAGAACTTTACAAAACGGCATATCCAAACGCAAGAGTGGCATTTCCTTCAGAAAAGGATTTTTCCAAGGCAAATAGAAAAAAGTTTATTAACGACATTAAAAACAATAATTACGATGTTGTGATAATGAGCCATGAGCAATTTGGAAAATTACCCGAACCTCTTAAGATACAAGAGCGCATTTTATCTGAAGAACTTCAAACTGTAGAAGCAAATTTGAATGTTTTTGAGGAGGACCATGAAATTACAAATTGGATGCGCAAAGGTATGGAAAAGCGCAAACAAAATCTTGAGGTTAAACTTGAAAATATTGCTGCTAATATAAAGTATCAAAAAGACGATGTTGTAGATTTTCAACAACTTGGGATTGATCATATTTTTGTCGATGAAAGCCATCAGTTCAAAAACTTAATGTTCAATACAAGACATACTAATGTTGCAGGACTTGGAAACCCCGATGGCTCACAAAAGGCTCTTAACCTTTTATTCGCATTGCGTACAATTCAAGAGAGAACTGGGCGAGATTTAGGAGCGACACTTCTTTCGGGAACTACAATTAGTAATTCACTTACAGAATTATATTCTATCTTCAAATATATGCGCCCAAATGCACTCGAAGAACAAGGAATTAACTGCTTTGATGCGTGGGCTGCAATTTATGCGCAAAAAACAACAGAGTATGAGGTAAGCGTTACTGGGCAAATTATTAATAAAGAAAGATTTAGGCACTTTATAAAAGTTCCCGAACTGTCAATGTTTCTTTCTGAAATTACTGACTATAAAACTGCTGATGATATAAAACTCGATAGACCAAAAGCAAATGAGGTATTGTTGAGTTATGAGCAAACTCCTGACCAAAAAGAATTTGCTAAAAAACTTATGAAGTTTGCTGAAAATGGAGATAAAAAAGTTTTTGGAGAAGATGCAAAATATCTTGAGTCAAAGAAAGCAACAAGCAAAAAGGGAAATCAAACTGCTAAGATGCTGCTTGCAACTAACTATGCTAGGAAAATGGCTCTCGACATGAGAACTATCAATCCAAACTATCAAGATACCGAAAGTAGTAAAACATCGCTAGTGGCACAAGATATTGCTGATTACTACCAAAGGTATAATGAGCATAAAGGCACTCAATTTGTATTTACTGATTTAAGCACCTATAAAGCAAACGAGTGGAATATTTGCAGCGATATTAAGCATAAACTAGTGCAAGAATATAGCATTCCCGAAAGTGAAATACGATTTATTCAAGAGGCGAAAACAGAAAAGGCAAAACGAGAAATTATCAAAGATATGAACGAGGGGAAAGTAAGAGTACTTTTCGGCTCTACCGTAAAACTAGGAACTGGAGTAAATGCCCAAAAAAGAGCGGTTGCCGTTCATCATCTTGATATTCCATATCGCCCAAGTGATTTAGAGCAAAGAGATGGAAGAGGGCAAAGGAAAGGAAATATTGTAGCAAAAGAATTTGCAAATAATACTATAGATATAAGAATCCACGCTGTAAAGAAAACTTTAGATGTATATAAGTTTAATCTGCTGAAGAATAAGCAAACTTTTATTAGTCAAATCAAAAATGGAATGCTAGGAGCGAGGAGGATTGATGAAGGGGGAATGGACGAAAATGGGGGAATGAACCACGCTGAATATATAGCCGTATTATCGGGAAATACGGATTTACTGGACAAGGCAAAACTTGATAAAAAAATCGCTGCTCTTGAGAGTGAAAAAAAGATGTTTTCTCAAGAAAAAAGAGGGATAGAATTAACAATGACTAGCCTTACACAAAGACTTCAACGGAGTAATGCAATTGTTTCAAATATAAAAGAAGATTGGGCAAACTTTCAACAAAGAGTGCAAGTAGGAAAAGATGGAGAGGTATTAAATCCTCTTCGTATTGATGGGGCGACCTCAGAGATTGAAAGCATTGGTAAAAAACTAAATGAACTAAAGGAAAAAACAAATACAGGGGGAGAATATCAAAAAATCGGGGAATTATACGGATTTGAAGTTGTTATAAAAACTGAACGAGGAGTTACCGATGGTGGACTAGATTTTCTTGACAACAAGTTTTTTGTCAATGGGGCTTACAAATATTCGCATAATAATGGTAGAATTGCCAAAGACCCTAAACTGGCTGCACTTAGTTTTATGAATGCGCTAGAAAATATCCCTAAACTTATTGAAAAGCATCAAACGGAAAGCGAGCAATTAAGCAATGAGTTCAACGAAATAAAAACAATCGCCTCTGAAGAGTGGAACAAAAATGAAGAACTGACTCAACTAAAAAAAGAAGTAAATATTCTTTCTAAAAAAATAGCATTAGAGGTTACTAATCCAAAAGAGTCTCTTATTGACCCCTCTATTAAAGTTCCTACGATGGTTGGAGGTATACAATTAAATGAAGAGCAGCGAACTTTTCTAAAGGAAGGAAAAGTTGTAAAAATTGAAAATATGACTGATAAGCAAGGACGAAGGCTTACAGCATATGTGCAAGTAAATAGAGACGAAAATATTTTAGAATATCACAAAAGTAACCCTGAAGAGAATAGTTTCACAAAAAAAATGTTAGAACAAACTGAAAGTAAAGAATTAAAAAACATGATCGAAAATAAAGTTGTTTTTGCAAAAGTCAAAATTTAATAATCAATCTAAAATAAATACGAATATGGAACAAAATGTTTATTTCGAGAGTAAAAAAGAGGAAGTGCGCAATGAGGCAATTGCTCAACTTACTAATCATGGTAATACACAAGTTGAAAATATAGAGAGTGAAATCTCTCAAGACAAGGAATATCAAAAGGGGATAAGCAATCTTGACAAAGAGCAAGAGAGTCTTTGGGGCGAAAAAAAGGAAGAAAGGTCTCAACAAAAAAAAGAAAAAAGTAAACAGCCTATAACCTTAGAGAACTCGAATAATGGGGTTGTTGGGAGTTTTATTGAAAATGCAGTGAAAAATTATAAACGTCAAGTAGCAGAGACGGCATTCGCAAAAAAACAGCCAATAGAAGAAGGTCGAGTTAACTGGGAGGAGTTAAAAAAATATGGAATAACAGAGGAACTTTTGCAAAAAAAAGGAGATTTAAATAAAATGCTTAATCATCAAAAGTCTGGTTTATTGCCAATTTCTGTAACCACTGCAGATGGAACAAAAATAGAAAGTAAGGCTAGGCTATCATTTAAAGAGGATAAAAAAGGTAATATTTTCTTAAAAGTAAACCCTCTTAAAAACGAACAAGATACAAAACAGTACTTTGGCTATCAATTTACCTCTGAAGATTTAGATAACCTGAAAACGACAGGGAATTTAGGGAAAATCATTGAGGTTGAGTTCAAGAAAGGAGAGGGGAAAGTGCCTGTATTGCTCTCTATAGATAAGTTAACGAATGAATACATTGCGTTTAGACAAGATGGATTAAAAGTGCCTAATAAACTTGCAGGAGTTGAGCTAAATGAGGAGCAGCAAAACCAACTTAAAAATGGAGAAATTGTCAAAGTTGAAAATATGAGATCAAAGGTCGGGAAAGAGTTTTCTGCCAATATACAGTTTTCTACGCTTGAAAAACGTTTCGTATTTTTGAATACTGCAGGTCAAGAATTGTATATTGCGAAAAAAATAGGAGGAGTTGAGTTAAGTGAAGAGCAACGAAGTTCTCTGAAGGAAGGAAAAGTTGTAAAAATTGAAAATATGACTGATAAACAAGGAAGACGATTTACTGCATACGTTCAAAAGAATAAAGAGGGTAATAAGTTGGATTTTCATAAAAATGACCCTACTGCACCTCCAACTCTTGAACATAAAGTACAAGTTGCAGGCAATAACGAGGGGCATAAACCTGTAGGTATGGAAAATACAAATAAACCCTTAAAAGAAAAACAAAGTGTGCCTACAGTGTCTAAAAAAGAAAGAAAGAAAATGAAGTTATAGAAATTTGTGTGCAAATGGCGTGCAAATATTTAAGCAAAAAGGCTTTGATGAAAATCGTCAAAGCCTTTTTATATAAGGAGTAGCGAGAGGCGGGCTTGAACCGCCGACCTCATGATTATGAATCATGCGCTCTAACCAGCTGAGCTACCTCGCCCTATTTTATTACTTGCTTACATGTACAATCTTTTTCTCTTTAATACGAGCTTTTTTACCAG
>JBOFDL010000168.1:0-2353 GCA_051646985.1 Bacteroidales bacterium
TATAAATTTGGCAAGGTTTTGGGGTACTTTTTTGAAAGAGATTTCTCATTTTAACAGATTCATATATGAAACAACAGTTTTCTTTCCTTTTTTTACTTTTTCTAAGTGTTCACCTGCTTTTTGCGCAGGAAGAACCCATCAAAGTGTATTCTATGGTGAATGATTTGCGCATTCGAAAAAGCCCTGATATGAAGGGAGAAGTCATTGGCAAAATGGCATTTAGGGATTCGGCAGTTTCTTTGAGCTTTTCAGAGCATACGACAACGGCAACCATAAAAGGCAAAGAAATGACCGATTATTGGGTAGAAATTGAAACGATGCAGGGGCTAAAAGGTTGGGTATTTGGTGGCGCAATCGTTATGTGGAATGCATTCCCAAATGTGCCAAAAGATGCAAAAAGCAAAGCTGCGATTACCGTAAACGATGAGGGCTATGTGATAAAGGCAAAAAATGGCGCAACTAAAACCTTGACAAACACTTACCCTATGGGAACGATGGGCGATGAAGGCATGGAAGTATATCATTTTGACGCTTACTTTCCTGCACTAAAGTATTTTGGTTTTGTAAAAAGTATTTATGAAAGTGGTGGCTATTCGCTTGTAAATGAAGACGATGGAAGTGTAGTAGAGGTTGCGGGAAAGCCAGTTGTTGCGCCTTCTAGCAAGCAATTTATTTGCCTTAGCAATGCAGGAGGCATCAGCATTTTGACTTTGTATCAAATGGAAGGAAAAAACATCAAGCAGGAATGGGATACGGAAGCAATAATGGAAAGCGAATCCATTTTTTTTGAAAAAGTGGAATGGGTAAATGAAAAAGAGGTGAAATTAATAGGAAATAAGTATGCCGAAGACGGCACAGCGATTCCCGTTGCGGCAGTTTTTAGCCTTGTTACGAAGAAGATGAAGTTTTAGCCCTTTTTATGGAAGCCTTCGCCCAAAGCGAAGGCTTCCGTTTTATATTAACGCAAAGTCCTAGCCTTTTCCTACCTCACATTTTCCTGTAATTGTGGCATCATTATTTACCAAAATCAGCCACGAAAAGCCATTTCCATTCGACAACTCATCAGCAAAAACAGTTTGCTCTTCATTAGGTTGCAAAACTAAACTATCAATCGCGGGATTCCCATTTACATCATTACTCGTAAAACAATGGATTGCCACAGTCCCCGTATTGCGTAGGGTCATTGCATTGCCCGCCGCTAATTGCCCATATAACGTGGCACGGCTACTTGCCCCAATGTTATGGGATTGCAAGCTAAGGCTCGTATTACCCCCACCTTCCGAAGTACTGCGTAAATACTTCAGCTCATAAAAGGTTTCTACTTGAACAATGTTTTTATAATAATGCAAAATCAAGCCACCCAATATGCCCTGCATCACTTGTGCAAGCTCTACCCTTGCTTCTTCCACCGCCTTTACCGTATTCGCAACTGCCTTTTCTAGCCCTTGTTGTTGTGTACGCGCCTGCTCGATTTGTTGACGAAAAGCAGAAACATCACTCAATACATTTGCCAAATTCACAAAACTCCCCAAATTTGCCTCCAAAGCAACAATCGCATTGATACGTGCCTCATAACTTCCTCGCTGAAAAGGACTACGCCCACTCGGCAACAGCATCAAATACTGCGGCGTATTGTCGAGATACACATTCTGAATCCAAATATCCCACTGCCGTATCTTTTGGCTACTCAATTCCCCAAAAAGGGTTTCCACTATCTGCGTATTACCCTGATAAAAAGCATCTTGTTGAAAGGTCTCATTATATGCCTTCTTAAACTGTAAATAAGCAGGCAAAAACAGTTGATACAAAGTCAAAAGCTGCGGGTCATTACCACTTTCAGCCAACAACTTGTCATGGTGGTCGGTGGACATAATCAACATACGTTTAAAAGTGCCTTTTGTGGCGTTATTAAACACATTGCGCAATGGATTCCAATTTGAAAAAATCATAATATTATAAAAATGTAAAAGATATAACGAAGGTAACAAATAAAAGTTTCAAATAAGGATAAAGAAATATTGTCTTATATTCGATTAAACTACTTTTTCAATGTTTATGTTAAGATTACAGTCATCAATCTCAACATTTTTAAGAAAATTTTTGGCTTTGTTGTTTGAAACTTTAGGCTATTATACTACTTACCCATATTTAGGTATCAAATAGAAAAAAACAAAAAATACTTCTTCCTTAAAAGATGCTGCTAAAAGGTCATTGAGCGATAGCCGAAATGACCTTTTAGCATTTTAGGGAGCATTGAGTAATGATTGAAATGACCTTTTGGCGTTTTAGGGAGCATTGAGTAATGATTGAAATGACCTTTTGGCGTTTTAGGTCATTTCGGCTATCGCTCAAT
>JBOFDL010000169.1:0-3496 GCA_051646985.1 Bacteroidales bacterium
GTTGTTGAATAATTTCAACTGTGCCGTCTGTGCTTGCGCCATCTACCAATATGTATTCAATGTTAGGGTAAGTTTGATGTACTACGCTGTCTATAGTGGCTTGTAGCACCTTTGCGCAATTATAGGTTACGGTAACTATGGTAATTTTAGGCTGCATTGGGGGTTATTTTGAGGCTTGTTGTATAAGTTGTAAAAAACTTAATCCTTTTTGGGTTATCCTGTATTTTTGATTGGGATTTTTGGGTTTGTCTTTCATCAGTGGCTCAATTAAGCCCTCGTTTAATAGGGGTTTTATAAAGCGACTCTGATTATATGATTGGTCTGATTTTTGAATAGATGTAAGAAGTTCTAACCTTTTTCGAGGCTCTGTTGTACAAATGATTAAGATCTGTTTTACCTCGTCTTTAATGCCAATAAATGCATTCAATAAGTGATGCAATTCATCTGGAGTTTGTGTAGTGGCTGTAGTTGGTTTTGGTGTATTTGCAGATTGCTTATTCGGCTCAACTTGGTTAGTAACTTGGTTAGTAACTTGGTTAGTAAATGGCTTTGTTGCTGCCATTGATTTTGTTGATTTTATTGACTTTGAGGGCTGTTTTTTGCACTCAACTTGGTTAGTAACTTGGTTAGTAACTTGGTTAGTAGAAGAGTTTTCAGAGAACTCTTCTGGGAGTTCCTCTCTTTGGGCAATTACGACTACTTCTTCGGTTTTGGGGTCTTCGTAGAATGTAATTTTGGTGTAGTGATTCAATGCACGTAACACACCACTTCCGATGCCTGTATAGGGCAAAAGAAATCGAGCGTTTTCAAAAAGTAGGGCGTTGCGGGGTTTTGAAATGCCTTGTTGAATGCTTTCTGTAGTTAAGGGGGTGGGTAGCAAGCCAGGGCTTCTTATTTCTACTCTATCGTCAAAAATGAGTACTCTAATTGCCATATCAATGTAGTATGAGCGATGAAGTAGGGCGTTTACAAGCACTTCAATAAAAACTTCGATGGGGATTTCAAGTTGGGGTAAACTATTAAATTCTTTTTCGGTTTGTACGCTTTTCAGATTGCGTTGAATAAAGGCAATGCAGGTGTTGTATTGGTGTCTTAGGTTTCCGCTCATGTCATCTATGGATAGTTTATCGCGATAGTTTGATGATGAGAGTTGTGTACCTACAAAACTGATGCAGTTAATGGTAAATAATGGATAGTATTGTTGAATGCGTTTTCCTAAAAGTAATAATCCTGCCAAGGTAAGTTCCTCGTCTTTGGTCATTAGGTTGAGATTCGCAAGGAGTTTTTGAGTGCTTAATTCGGGGGCTATCACTTCAACAAGTTCATCGCTTGTTTTATCAACTAAGTTTGTTCGATTTAGATTTGCTTGTAGGCATTTGTCTTTGTATCGTTCAAATAAGAAGCGTTTTAATGTGCCTTCGTCGATGTCGTTGAATGAGCTTGTTTTTACGGGCATCATGTCGGCAGAGGAGCTGCCTGCTTCTTGTAAAAGGCTGCTTAGTTCGGCATTGGAGTTTATGCGTCTTTTGTCGGCTGCGTTTTTTGTCCAAAAAATGCCTTTGTTGTCTCGATAAGGGGCTTCTTTTCCTGCGGGAATAGTGGCAATTATTACATGTCCTGATGGGGTTGTAATGCTTTGCGTTTCGATGGTAATGGGGGGCTTTACATTCTCTGTAGCGGCATTGGCAAGGAGATTGTTTGTGTGTTGAATTTCGGAAAAGTTTAAGCCCTCGATGTTTCCTGTTTTGTCATCAATTCCAATAATGAGTCTTCCTCCTTTGGCGTTGGCAAATGCGACCATTTCAGTACCAATTTTATAGGCATCGTCAATCCTTCTCTTGAATTGAGTGGAGGAGTTTTCGCCTTGGGCAATGATAGTATGGAGTTCGCTCTCGGTCATTAATAGTATGATGCTTGCTGTATTGGTATGGTTTGCGATAAAAAAAAACTGCTGCCTTAGTTACTGAAACAGACAGCAGTTTTAATGTTCAAGTATAATTAGGGGCGTCTTCTACTAATCTTCAAGTTTTTTATTTTCATTACGCGTTTTTCGAATAGCAAGCACTTTGTTTTGGTCATCAATCATTTTTTCCAAAGCATCAGCAAACTCTGCGTACATACTTGGATTTGCCTTGCTCATAGGTTCAAGGTAGGTGCCAAGTTCATTGATGGCATTGATAAGTTGCAGTTTTACCTCTGAGGCGTTTATCTCTTTTGATTGAGCGGCTGTTTCTTTTTGATACTCCACTCGTTTGTTAACAAAGTCTTGATTGGCAGCGGTCAACTGCATTATGGTTTCGGTTATGCCTGCAAGCTTTGCGGTTTCAGTTGAAATTTTACTTAAATCTTCTAATAGCGACTCGGTATAGGCACTTTGTGAGTCATAGGTTACATTTACAATAGAGAGGCTGTATTTACTAAATATCGTTTTGAGTTGAATGCCTATTTGCTTGAATTCTCCTTCTGGAAAGTTTGCATAGCCTTCAATAATACGAGACAAGGCGCGTGTATGGTCATCACGAATTGCGTCTAAATCTTCTAATTCTGATAGGGTTTTACTTCGTTTAATGGCGGTTGTTATTTGTGCCGATAGGCTTTCAATGCTTTGCATGATGTTTGAAAGATAAGCATCGGCATAATCCTTTTGTTTATACAACAAAACAATGCGGTCTGAGATAGCATCAACTTCGCTTGTGCGACTTCTAACTTTTAACTTTTTCATAACATTTGGATTTTAAGGGTAAGTATTTTTCCAAGAAATTTTGTTTACGGCTACAAATATACTATTGTTTGTGTTGTTTTCCAAACCTGTTGTTTGCGCTGAAAAGCAGTCCCAAAGCCAACTTATTGTTTGGACGGCTCGTGGAAATTTGCCCATTGCATATTTTACTATTAGGGGAGGTCTTGGACATTTGCCCAAAGGGCATTTTATTGCTTAAATTAGCTTTGGACAAATGTCCAAGAGGCATTTTACAACTTAAATTAACTTTGGACAAATGTACAAGGGGCATTTTATCTCTTAGTCTTGTAATGGCACAATTTTGGATGGGCTTGAAATTAAAAAATAATATATCTTTGCAGTCGATTTTTCAAAATCGCAAAATAATTTTTCATCACTAATCCATTCTTCTTATGACAAAAAGGTTTTTCAAATTCTCAATCGCTTTGCTTCTTGCTGTTATTTTTGTAAATGCTTGTCAAAAAGATGAGGAAATCATAATCCCCATTGTAGTAGATAAAGAGGTTTCATTAGACTCATTGCTCCACACACCCATAGCATTGAGTTATAACCCTTACAAAATTGCGCCTTTATCTGCTGAGGCTGTCTTAAGCCTAAAGGAGGCTTGCGCTGTTACAATAACGGTGAGTTCTGATAAAAAAGAAAATCCTATTCCTATTGTACACGATACAAGTTTGGTAGCCAATAAAAAAATATCACTCCCTGTTTTGGGCTTTTATGCCGATATAGAAAATCAAGTGAGCATAAAACTTACCA
>JBOFDL010000170.1:0-7775 GCA_051646985.1 Bacteroidales bacterium
TACCAAAGATACCGTAGAGGATATTAGGCTTGAAGCCAATGAGAATATTCACCCATATATCGAAGCATTTCAAAAGGGTGAAAAGGTGGTTTTTCAGCGAAAAGATGATATTCAGTTTAGCCCTGCCGTTAAGGTAAAGATTTACATCTCAGCAAAGCATCTCACACAACTTACTCTTTCGGGAGGCAGTTGCGCTTGGGCAAATACGGTTTTTCCTACAGAGGCTATCAAGGTAACCCTTTCGGGAGGGAGTGTTTTTACGGCAGACTTAGCCGTAGAGCGTCTTGACGCCAATCTATCAGGAGGCTCTCGTGTGGAGTTGAGGGGTACGAGCAATGAGTTTACGATTGATGCTTCGGGAGGCAGTAAGTTTGAGTCGTATGACTTTGTTGTGAATCAATTAAACTGTACTATGTCGGGAGGCAGTTTTGGCAAATGCACCATCACCAAATCCCTTATAGGCTCACTCTCTGGGGGTAGTACTCTACATTACAAGGGCAGTTTTGAATATATCCCCCAAAATGTTGTATTAAGTGGCGGCTCATTGGTAGAGAATAGAAACTAAAAAAATCTTGAGTTAGCCATAGTTTTCATTAATCAACTTGCAGGCGATGACATTGTTATTGAGTGAAGTTATTTATGAGACTCGACACTTTGTTGTATGGTGGTGCATTCGTCCAATCAATCATTGCAAAAAAAACGTCTAAAATAATGCTCCCAACTAGACCAACATCTAAGGCCTTAGAAAAAAATACTTAGAACGACACCTAAAATTTCGCCTTATTGCACCTCATACTATGGTCGCACTACTGCGAAAGTTTATTCTCACTCAAAAAGTAACCTCCGCACTACTGCGAAAGGTTGTTTTCTTCTCAAAAGTAACCTCCGCACTATTGCGAAAGGTTGTTTTCTTCTCAAAAGTAACCTCCGCACTATTGCGAAAGTATGTTTTTATCTCAAAAGTAACCTCCGCACTATTGCGAAAGTCTGTTTTTATCCCAAAAGTAATCTCCGCACTACTGCGAAAGTCTGTTTTTACTCAAAAAGTAACTTTCGCAGTACTGCGACCGCTTTTTTTGGATTAAAAATGAACGGCATTTACCTTCCCCCCTTGACATTAAAAACATTTGGCGATGGAGAGGACTTCTCTAAAGTGCACATATCTTAGAGATGTATATAGAAGATAATCTATTCCAATTTGGTTTTCGGTCTAAAGACTCGCAAGGGACTTTGTCGTAAAGTAAGCTGAATTATGCGATGAGGAAATAAGAGTAGGCTCGAATGATCACAAAATTAAAAGATGATAGCCAATTGTGCACAAAATCATCTCATGAAGAAACACACGATAAAAAAATTAGCCTTTATGCCTCTCAAAGTTTCGTTATTGAGATTAATAATCCCCGACAAGCATCCTCCAGTATATCAATCACTCTTTCAAAACCCTCCTCGCCCCCATAATACGGGTCAGGCACCTCATTTGCCCTTAAATCTTGACAGTAGTCGGTCATTCGGCGAAGTTTAGCAGCCTCCGTCTTTGAGCAAGCGAGTTTTTGCAAAGCTTGCATATTCTGGTCGTCCATCCCAATGATGAGGTCAAATCGCTCAAAATCCGCCATCACCACAGGACGAGAACGATGCGTAATCTCATAGCCCCTCTTTTGGGCATGTTGTCGCATTCGACTATCAGCACGCTCCCCCTCGTGATAACCATGCAAACCAGCAGAATCCAACGTGAATTGTTCCGATACTCCTTGCTCATGTATCATCTTTTCAAAGATAGCCTCCGCCATCGGAGAACGACAAATATTGCCTAAACAAACAAATAAAATCTTCATACACGAATCCTAAATAATATAAAATATATAATCCCTAATATTCCTCAAAATCATTGCACTCCTCCTGCACAATGCTCCCGCAAAAGTATAAAAAAAACGCAAGTCCAAAACAAAACCCATCAAGCCCCAAAGCCTACAAACATTACACACTAAAATCTTGGCATTTTTGATAAACAATCCTGAAAAAATATTTAACTTCACCGCCGTAATTTTTATATCTTAAAACTTAATAAATTATGAACATCAACAACATCATGCAAAGCCTAGAGGCTAAACACCCAGGCGAACAAGAATTTCTACAAGCAGTAAATGAAGTATTACTGTCGATAGAAGAAGTTTACAATCAGCACCCAGAATTTGAACGTGCTAAAATCATCGAACGCCTTGTTGAACCCGACCGCATCTTCACCTTTCGCATTACATGGGTAAGCGACCGAGGCGAAGTACAAGTTAATACAGGCTATCGCGTGCAATTTAATAACGCACTAGGACCCTACAAAGGCGGATTACGCTTTCATGCCTCAGTAAACCTTTCGATACTAAAATTCTTGGGCTTTGAACAAATCTTCAAGAATGCCTTGACAACCCTCCCTATGGGTGGCGGAAAAGGCGGTTCAGACTTTAACCCCAAAGGAAAATCAGATGCAGAAATCATGCGTTTCTGTCAAGCCTTTATGCTTGAATTGTGGAAACACATAGGTCCTGATACCGATGTTCCCGCAGGAGATATTGGCGTAGGAGGTAGAGAAATCGGCTATTTGTACGGAATGTATAAAAAACTTCAAGGCGAACATACCGGCGTACTTACCGGCAAAGGATTAGATTATGGCGGCTCGCTTGTTCGCCCAGAAGCCACAGGCTTTGGAGGACTCTACTTTGTGCAAGAAATGTTGGCACAAAAAGGCGATTCCCTACAAGGAAAAACAATTGCCCTTTCAGGCTTCGGTAATGTAGCATGGGGCGCAGCCTTAAAAGCTCATGAATTGGGAGCAAAGGTGGTTACTATTTCAGGACCAGATGGCTATATTTATGACGAAAAAGGTATCTGTGGCGAAAAAATTACCTATATGCTCGAACTTCGTGATACTTGTAATGATGTTGTAGAACCCTATGCAGAGAAGTTTGGGGCAAAATTCATTGCTGGAAAACGTCCATGGGAGGTAAAAGTAGATATTGCTTTACCTTGTGCAATTCAAAATGAATTGAATGCTGATGACGCTCAATTACTCATCAACAACGGCGTAAAATATGTTGCCGAAATATCCAATATGGGATGTACTGCAGAAGCCATTGAACTTCTTATAAAAAATAAAATTCCTTATGGACCAGGCAAGGCAGTAAATGCAGGAGGAGTAGCAACATCGGGCTTGGAAATGACCCAAAATGCAATGCACTTGAATTGGAGCGAAAAAGAAGTTGATGAAAAACTGCATCAAATTATGAAAAGTATCTATCAACAATGCGTAATGTACGGCACAGAAGCAGATGGTTACATTAACTATATGAAAGGTGCAAATATTGCGGGCTTTATGAAGGTGGCTCGCTCTATGATGTCGCAAGGCATTGTTTAAATAAAACATCGAACGTTCTTAATCCCTATCAATAGATGTTGTTGATAGGGATTTTTTGTGAGCATTATCGTTAAGAAATGGCGTAGAAATGAAATTTTGTACTAGAAACAATGGTTATAAAATATCAAGGAGTGATGCAATGTTTAATTAAAAATTATGAAAACATTAAGAGTTCTTTATCTTATGATGTGTATCGCACATGATTTCTCCATCTTGTATGACTACGTGCGCTCCCGTGGGAGACTATAAGATGCAACGAGGAGGTACTAAACTTTATGCAAAAGGGAAGCAAGTGTATTTCTTGTTTTCGTTTATTCCTCTTGGACGCACCTCTGTGGCTACTCCACAAGATGGAAGTTGTATGGTGAATACACGAATTAGTTTCTTTGACTTTTTAGTTACGAGTATGACCGCTGGGCTGATTAGTATGCAAACGGTTCGTGTGTATGTAAAAAACAGCAATTAAATCAACGTCATCACAAAACATAATTTACTTACGATTGTAAGTAATAAAGAAAACTTAGTGTGGTTTATTCTTTAGTAAATCCACGCTAAGTTTTTTTTTAGGAGATAATGAAAGTGTAAAAATCATAAAATACTCTACCGTTGTAGATTTAACAAATTTCATGATGGCATTAAAGTTCTCTCAAATGATAGGTATTACACTAATTTACCTTAATAGCCATCTTGAAGAGGAGCTTCCCTAATAATATATCCCTATCTTTACCTCCCTTGATACAGTTTTTTTTAATGAACTAACAACAAAGAGTCCTAGTACCCATATTATAATCTGAAAATTATTATGAACAAATCTTTTTTTATAGGAAATATAGAGGTTAAACTCCCTATTATTCAAGGCGGAATGGGCGTAGGTATATCCCTTTCGCATTTAGCCTCTGCGGTGGCAAATCAAGGAGGAGTAGGTGTTATTTCTTGCGCTGGACTTGGTCTAATATACAAGGAAAGTGTTGGGAACTATTGGGATAAATGTATTTATGGCTTACAAGAAGAAATTCGTAAAGTCCGAGAAATGTCGAAAGGCATTATCGGCGTTAATATAATGGTTGCTCTCTCCAATTATGCTCAAATGGTACATACTGCAATCGCAGAAAAGATTGATGTTATCTTTGCAGGAGCAGGTATGCCATTGGATTTACCCTCGTATCTTACAAAAGACCATCATACACAACTTGTGCCGATTGTTTCTTCGGCTCGTGCCGCAAAAATTATATGCGAAAAGTGGTACAATAATTATCAATACTTGCCTGATGCTATTGTGGTTGAAGGACCAAAAGCAGGTGGGCATTTGGGATTTAAGGCAAATCAAATTGATAACCCATTGCATTGTTTAGAGCAAATCTTACAGGAGGTTGTTGAAGTTGCACAATCTTATAAGTCAATAAAAAATATTCCTGTTATTGCAGCTGGTGGAATTATGACGGGGCAAGATATGGCAAAAATGATAAATCTAGGGGCATCGGCAGTTCAAATGGGAAGCATCTTTGTGCCTACGCACGAGTGTGATGCCTCTGAAGCCTTTAAGCAAATATATGTTGACCGTACTTCTGATGACCTTACGATTATTGAAAGTCCTGTGGGTATGCCCGGTAGAGCCTTCAAGGGAAGTTTCTTGGATAAAGTAAAACAAGGTTTAATGCGTCCAAAATCTTGTCCATTTCATTGTATCAAAACTTGCGATTATCTTAAAAGCCCTTATTGTATCATTAAAGCCCTTTATAATGCTTCTAAAGGAAATCTTGATAAAGGTTATGTCTTTGCAGGTGCTCGTGCTTATTTGTCGCAAAAGATTCGTAGCGTGAAAGAGGTAGTTACACAACTTATGCTAGAGTATAACTGTTGCGAGAAATAAAAATTATGCGTTCTTATTCAAGCACTTATTAGCCACTATACTTGTTTTGAAATATTCGCAAATCGAAAGCTGGCACTACGGCAAATAGATGCTCAAAAATATCGGCTTGTAAAAGTTCATAGGGTTTACTTTCAATAGCACTCGAAAAGCAAACAATATCTATAGGGATTCCTGTTGGGGTAAAGGCTTTATGTTTTACAATAATATCTAAGTCCTTGCGAATGCCTGTCTTGTGTTGTAAAAAATAAAGTGCATAGGCTCGAAATAAACCTAAATTACTTACGCAAACATTAGGGTCTTTATTCAAAATATCCTCACTCTTACTATCATTCACGATTTTTACTGCTTCAATTGCTTCTTTTACATTTTTAATTTTCAAGAAATTATCAATCTCTTCTGCGGTACAAAGTTTAATAGATGTGGCATCAATAGACAGCGAGCGAACAATACGACGAGCTCCAAACTTCTTCATTGGATTCCAGTTTTTTACCGAGTCATTTACGAGTAGATTATAGGTCGGAACTGTTGAAACGCTTTTATCCCAATTTTCAACTTTTATGGAAGTAAGCATAATGTCTATAATTTCTCCGTCTATCTCATATTTTGGCAGCGAGACCCAATCGCCAATCTTGAGCATGTGATTAAATGATAATTGAACGCCTGCAACTAATCCCGTAATCATATCCTTAAAAATAAGCATAATAAGCGCGGATGCCGCTCCTAAACTAGCAATAAGCGTAACGGGGGTTGTGTCGGCTAAGATAGCAATGCAAAATATAAGTGCTGCAAAAACAACCGTAATTTGTAAAAATTGTGCTAATCCCTTAATCGGCTTTGACCTATTGGAGCGTTTGTGTTGACTAAGTTCAACAAAGACGTTAATCAGCGAATTAGTCGTAAGGGTGAGAAGTAGAATGCTTAGTATTTGATAAATTCTTACCACTATTGCATTAAGATTTCCATAGGCTACGAAAATTGAATTGAAGTTTGTCCAAAAAATAAGAAGAGGTACATAGTATGCTAGATATGATAAAATCCGTTCCTTGCGCAGTGTTTCAATATTTTTAGTCTTATGTTTTTTTAGAAATAAACTTACACTTTTGAAGATAATCCATTTTGTTGTTCTATAAAGAATGATAGAGGCAAGCATACAAACTAAAAATATACTAAGTATATATACTATATCCAGCATTCTTTCGGAGGATATAAGTTTGCGAAGCCATTGATGGTATGCGTTTTGCCAATTGCAAAGTATAATGAGATTTTGCATTATTTTTTGTGATTTGAGAGTTCTAAAATAGATGGGTTATCTTCAATGTATCGAAGTGCAGCATCATAACCTATAGTGTACAATTTGTCTATTTTGTTAAAAGAAAGTAAACTAAATTCTCCTGCATCAGTTACTTCAATAAAATGATGACAATGCGCACGATTTTCTATCTCTGTATTTACCGCAATCATCGTCATTGTGCGCATTACTGCTTGTCGTCCCTTTAATTTACTTTGTGGTAGCATAGCGGTAGAGTTTACGCTTACTCCAATAATATGCTTACAATGATTTTTGAGCGGTTCAATGGGTAAATTATTAAGTATGCCTCCATCTACATAAGTAAAAGAATCAATGATTTTTGGCTCAAAAAAAAATGGAATGGAGGCTGAGGCGACTACTTTATCAAATAAATTTCCTTTATTGTGTATTTCAAATTCAGCAGTATTAAGATTTGTAATAACGATGTATAGTTTTTTCTGTAGAGAATCAAAATCATTATGAGGAATCATTTTATACAGCAATTTCTCTAATAGTTTTGGTTTGAATAACGAGCCTTTTTTTAATGATGGTTGATAGAGTTTGGCATAATTTTGTTTGCGGGCAAAATTGTAAATATTGAGGGGCGAAACTCCAGCAGCATATACCGCCCCGAGTACTGCGCCCATACTTGCTCCTGCTATGTGTGTGGCTATAATTCCATTATCCTCTAATGCTTGTAAAACGCCTAAATGAGCAAATCCCCTTGCTGCTCCTCCTGATAATACAATTCCAATATTATTATTTTCACTGAGTGTGCCTTCCTCTCCTTTTAGCGATGAACTAAATATAAAGAAAGAACTGAGGAAAAGAAGGATAATATATTTATTGATTGCCATAATTATGTTTTTTTATACTTTTTGCAAGAGTGATTGTCCTAATAAAGTGCAATTATATTTCTAAAAAAACTAAATCGTTAAAAACGAAATAGCAAAATTCACACAACTAATGCGAGAACTTTGCTATTTCATTCTTAATTATTATTGAGTATTCAGAACACAAGATATAAGGAGATTTTATTTTGTAATAATTCTTTGAGGATTAAGAATTCAATAATTCCATTAACTTAATGGCTGCGCCAGATACAGAGGTTCCAGGTCCAAAAATAGCAACCGCTCCTTGCTTATATAGGTAGTCGTAATCTTGTGCAGGTATAACTCCTCCTACAACTACCATAATATCCTCACGTCCGT
>JBOFDL010000171.1:0-1526 GCA_051646985.1 Bacteroidales bacterium
ATTGTTGATGGAGGCACAACACTTCGTTTTTCGCCACGACATCCTAATAATATTTTGCAGATGAGTACACTTGAACTTGCGTTACGAGAAACACAAACCAATTTTTATGCACTTGATTTGAGTAATAAGAACTATACATTGCAAGTAAATGATGCGTGTAATTTACTCAATCTTAATGTAAAGGAGGCAGAGAAAGATATAAATTTACGTTTTATTGTATCTACATTTGACCCTATTGACCAAGTAATTCGTGATGGAGTTTATCCAAATGGGCGAAAAATCATATCCTTTGCCAATATTCTCCAATACGAATCTATGCCTTTGGCAAAAGCCTTAGATATTGTATTAAAAATTGGTTATAACGAAATGGGGCGACATGTTGAATTAGAGTTTGTTATGAGTCTTCCAACAGCAAGTAACCCAAATGGATGCTTGTATTTATTGCAGATTCGACCTATTGTTGATAATCGAGAAATTATACAAGAAGATATTGCAATAATTTCCTCTAAAGACACCATTATTAGTACTCAAAATGCTCTTGGGCACGGTATCACGAACGATGTGTATGATTTAATATATGTAAAGCCCGAATGTTTTAATGCGTCCAATAATCAGTTAATTGCCTACGATATTGAAAAAATAAATCAAACTCTATTAGCACAAGAAAAAGGCTATGTACTTATAGGACCCGGACGTTGGGGAAGCAGTGATCATTGTTTAGGAATTCCTGTAAAATGGCCTCATATTTCAGGCGCAAAATTGATTGTTGAAGCAGGATTGACACAATATAAAATTGACCCTAGTCAAGGCACTCATTTTTTTCAGAATCTCACTTCGCTCAATGTTGCATATTTTACCGTAAATCCATATCTCTCCGAAGGAGGTGGTTTTTACGACATTGATTTTTTAAATACACAAACAGCTATAAGCGAAACAAAATACATTCGCCACCTACGCTTTAGTAGTCCGATTGTTATAAAGGTGAACGGAAAAAAAGGAATAGGGGTACTTATGAAACCTGAAAATGATAAGGATTAAATTACTGCTCACAATATTGTGCCGCAATCATTCTATCCCTACCATGTATATCTGTTTTTAGTTTGATGTTTACAAAGCCGTAATTCTGAAATAAATGCATAGTTTCTTTACCGAATAAAGCGTTAATCTCAACTAACAAAAAACCATATGCAAATAGATGATTTTTTGCAAACTTTGCCAATGCTTCGTAAAAGATAAGAGGGTTATTATCTTCCACAAACAAGGCAGAATGTGGTTCATAATTGAGGACATTTGCCTGCATTTGGAGTTTTTCTGAATGACATACATAAGGAGGATTGCTTACAATAAGATTAAATTTTGGAGTTTCAAGAGTTTCACATTTCAAAATATCCATTGTTCTAAGTTCAAGTTTTACATTATTTTTAATTGCATTTCGTTTTGCCACTTCAAGGGCTTGTATAGATATATCGCCTGCATAGACAATGGAGTTAGGTAATCGTTTTTTGAGGGAGACAGCAATACAAGCA
>JBOFDL010000172.1:0-2589 GCA_051646985.1 Bacteroidales bacterium
CCTACAAAGCACCGTTGCAAAGCACTTAGAGGCACTGTCCATAGCCCCCGTAGAACTAAAAGCATTTGACCGACTGCTCAAAGGCAACATTCATAACCTACCCTTAGATGATATACACAGTAGCGGTTATGTAATACACCCCCTCGAAGCAAGCATTTGGTGTATAATGACCACTCACAACTATTCCCAAGCCGTTTTGCAAGCCGTAAACCTAGGAGAAGACACCGATACAACCGCTGCCGTAACTGGCGGACTGGCAGGACTTCTCTATGGCTTTGACAATATCCCCACAAAATGGCTACAGCAAATAGCACGCTATAATGACATTAAAAACCTAGCAGAACGACTCGCAATAAAACATTGCACTCCTCTGCCTAAATAAACAAAAACTGCTCTACATTTGTGGGGCAATAGTATAAAATGAAAAATCATGAAAAAAGACATAACAAACCTTGACAACTTTAGAGAATACTTGGTAAAAGAAAAAGGATTTTCGGGAGACTCTGCAAAATCTTATGAAAGTTATTTGAATGGGATAAATAAAAATGTTCCAACACTATCATTTTGGGATAATATTAAGAAGAAACAAAATATTCCTTTGGACTTACAGTATTTCCTTAAATCTGTTCAAGAAGAAATTAGTAAA
The DNA here is from genome assembly GCA_051646985.1 of Bacteroidales bacterium. Taxonomy (GTDB): domain Bacteria; phylum Bacteroidota; class Bacteroidia; order Bacteroidales; family UBA932; genus JAITMY01. The sequence continues at coordinate 647 of JBOFDL010000172.1, forward strand.
GGGACTATTGCTCAAACGACTGGTCGTAGCAACAAGTATATTAATAACTGGCACTCTGCATTAAATCATTATTGTACTTATATAGCTGAGAATACTGTGCCTATCACAGACAATGAAAATATTAATACAATTGCTGTGGAGCTAAAGGAAAATCTTGTGAAGATGATAAACTCTACAACAAAAAAGGAGATAAAAGAAAGACAAACTGATTTGTTAACTCAACTTAATCAAATATATCCTGATATATTGTGGGATAAAGAATATCAAGTCACAGAAGAGCATAAAGATAAAGTTGATATTGTCGGCTTCTATCTTCCAAAAATAATTGTTATTGAACTTGATGCTCATCGAGCAGACCAAGTTTCAAAAAAATTTGTTTCTCGAATGGCATTATACAATAATGCACCAGATTTACTATATATCGCTTTATGCTATCCTGGGACTGAAAATATGAATATAAAAGAATGCAAAAAATACTTTGAATATTGCCAAACACTAACCCAAGCATTATCCACCTCCTCAAAAAAACGAGAGTTTCTTGGTTTATTTTGCAACTAAATACTCTCACCCCCTAGTAGTACCTGCCTCAAAAAGGCGGAGCCCCACCCATTCTAGCACCACCATGTGGAGGGCGTGGAGGTGCCCCTTCGGGAGCATCATACTTTGCTTTGGGAGCATTGCCAATATTACGCAAGGTGTAAGTAAAACTCAACAAAAAGTAGCGTGATAGCACGTTGGTACTCCAGTCCTCAATATAACTTTCAGTAATGCTACGCCCGTAACTTTGGTTTTGATTGAGTATATCGTACACAAAAAACTTAAGCTCACCACGATTGCCCTTCAAAAACTTTTTGCCAATGCTGGCATCTAAACGCACATACTCTTGATTGTATCCCTCCGCCAAGCCTCTGTATTGGTCGTAGGCAGTTATCACTTGCAGGCTAATACCCTTCCAAATAATAAAATCACCCTTAAGGTTAGCATTGTGTCTAAAGTAGGTATCGTTTTGCTTACTCTGCAAACTGTTTTGGGTAATGTTATAGGTAGCGTTATAGGATACGGTAAAGTCCACATTTTCACTAATATTACTACTCAATACCAATCCGCCAGTAAGGTTATAGGCATTTGAAATGTTTTCTAACCCATTAACAAATCCAGGTTGACGACTGTAGTTAAGGCTTGTATTCAAATTCAAATTACTTTTAATAGGGCTAATAGGCACACCAAAATTCACCACACTGCGAGCAGTCCAATATCCATCAAGATTAATAGGCGTGCTGTATTGTGCGCCTTTGCGCAACCAAATGGTATCGGCAGAGGTGCTTTGTAACATGGTATCGTGAGTAGCCGTAATGGTTTGTGTGGTAATGTTGTTGCTGGTATTGGCAGCGTACAGCATTGCAAAAAAGGTCATTCCCTTATCCAATGAGGTTTGATTGTAGCGCAGCGATAATCGTTGTGTATAGGTTTGACTAAGGTTTGAATCTCCTGATTTGAGCAATAGCGGATTAGAGTTATCTACCACATCTTGCAGTTGCGATATAGAGGGAGCATTGGTTGAGGTGCGATAAAACAAGCGTAGCGATTGCTGTTTACTAAACTTATACTCAAACATTGCCGAGGGCAGTAGAGTATTAAACTGCTTTTGGATAGGTGAGCGTTGTGGCATGATTTGATTCCCGTCCAACTGTGCGTTTTCGCCTATTATACCTATCGAACCCATAAGTTTGCTGGTGCGTATTCTGTAATGTAGCCCCACACGTTGGGTTAAATAGTTGTTGCGGTAAATGTTGGAGTAAAGAGAGTCAATTCCTTCATAAATATGTCCTAAAGAGTCAAGGTTATAGGTTGCTTTATTGCTTTCGCCATAGGTTTTAGCAAGATCGTAATTAAAATGCAACAATCCTAACTTACTTATAGGCTCGGTGTAGGCCACATTGCCT
>JBOFDL010000173.1:0-8698 GCA_051646985.1 Bacteroidales bacterium
ATGCCACCAATATGCAATAACTCTTTTTTATTACGCTCTACTTTGAGATAGAGGGTAATATCTTTTTCACCGTCTTCGGTAAAACTCTTTAATGTCATATCGCCAATAGTATCCTTCCCCCAAAAGGCGTTTGCAACTCTTAGATTTCCAAAAAATAATGGAGAAGGGCATAAACCACCATTGATTTTAATCTGTCCAGATGTGCGACCTGTTAACAATAATTCATCATTAAAGGCTCGGACAATTGGGGCAATAGATAGTTCCTTAAACTCACACAAAAGGGTGTCGCTTAATTTAGGAGAGATAATTCCATTAAAATATAACTCTTGCTTATCATTAAACATCTTAAAGTCATTTAATGCAATGCGATTTTTCTCCACAGAAATGGCACATGGATGAATATTGAAAATTGTATCACTTAACAAAATCCTAGAAGTGTCTAAATTAAACTCTATGCCTATTGAGCCTTTTCTATCCAAGGATTTATAGGCGGTAGCAGAGGTATTAAAAACGCCTCTCCGAGTATCAACCGTATAACTTGAATGCAAATTTGCATGTCCATGAGATAAATTAGTATGAATGGAGAAATCTATGGCTTTTTGCGATCCGAAAATAATATTTTCGGTTTGCAGATTTAAGTTTAATGCGGTATCATTTGCTTTGAAAACTCTAAGTTCTAAGAAATTTATTCGATTGTTCTTATATTGTAAAAGTGGCACCTTTGCATCTAAGGTAACGAGCGATCTGTCGGATGAAATTACCCCCTGTAACTCTGTGCTATCGGCAATCACAATATCAGGTTGTAAACTTTTTATCAAATGTTCAAGTTTCTTTGTTCTTAGGAAAAATGAATATTGTCTCACTTGCTCATCCTTTGCACTCTTTGTACGTTGCTGTAAAGTGTCACTATTAAAGTCTAATACAGGCACGTAATATTTGGCAAGTCTTTGTAGAGTATGTGGTAATCGAGATACCTTTCCTTTGCTTTGTAACTGAGCATCGAGGATATCAGATTGTAAAGAGATATTATGTGATGTGCCTAATTGTTGAGCATCTAAAATCATATAGTTGGACGTGAACGATTGTGTGCCAAAAGACAAGTTTGATTTTATAAGTTCAAGATGTCCCGTAAAATCATCAATTGTAAATCCAGCACCCGCTGCCTCTAACACTCCAGAAAAAGTAACAAGACTGTCATGCGTGATCCATTTAAGATTCGACAAATTTGCTTGTGTAATATTCGCATTGAAATCAAATTCATTTTTTTTTCCTTTCTCAAAATAAATATCTCCTAAGAAAGACAAATCTAAGTTTTCATCCTTACATTGTAATCCGCCTTTGAATGAATGCTCGGTGAAATTGCCACGAGCCTCTACATTATTATAACAATATTTATTAATTTCTACTTGTGGCACTGTCACATCTGTTGTTAACGAAAAATGCTTTAGACTGTAAATTTTGCCATTTATTTGTCCAAAAAAACTCAGATTGCCAAAAATAGAGTCATTTAATAAACCTCCTATATCAAAATTAGTCGTACCAAGACTACCTTTCATCGAAAGGGAACTGTCAATTGGACTGAGCGAGAGGTCGCTTAAAATGTCTCCCTTTGATGTCGAAAATTTACCCTCTGCAACAAAACTGCTAAAAAAACCTGTAAAATGTGCTTGACCAGTTATATATTCCAGTTGTTCTAACAATTTATTGTATTTATGTGGCTTTAACAAAAGGCGATCAAATTCTAATAAATCTTGAGAGTTTGCATGTATTTTTTGTACATCAAATGTAAAAAATGTATTAGAAACATCAGGAATTCCTTTCATCGAAAAACTCACATTCGTAAAACTTTCTTTCCCTGCTCTAATCTCTAAATCTTTTCCTCGCAAATTGCTAACAGGGCCACTTGCAAATCCTGTTAAATACACTGGAAGGTAAAAACGCTTGAGCTTGGGAGCAAAAAAACCTATCGTATAAAAATCAACTTGGGCATTGCGAAAAAAAGCGGACATACGCACATTATCAATATAATCTGGGAAGTTCCGATAAGCATCAAACTCCATACGATAAAAATCGGTGTGAATATCAGAGTATCCATCTTGTAGAATCATATTCTTTAATTCAATCAAAGTTGATGTAATCGTAACTTCTCCTGAAAGTTTTTGTAAATGAAAGCCTGATTTCTCTAGCAATGTTAAGAACTCTAATGAACATAAAAGGGTATCTCTACTCATATAAATATTACTTATTTCACAAGAAATATTTTTCACATCCAAGTTATGATAATTGATAGATGTTTCCACTATAGGCTTATAATTCGAGTGATCTATAAATGAAAATGAGGCATTTTTTAATCTCACACACTTTACCTTCAATCCAAAAGATTGATTGTCTTTTGGCGTTGTATCAACACGACTTGAAGTATGTAAAGATTGAAAAACTTTCTTTAAGTTCACGGTTTTAACACTATCTCTCACAAGGTGCATTTGAAACTTTCCTAACTCTAATGTACCTATTCCAATTTGTCGTTTTTGTAAATGAATGTGCCGAAGTGAGACATCTAGATATTCTGCATAAGCAAGCGTATCTCCACTTAAGTCTTGCATATATACTTTTTTCATCACCAAGTGATTGAAAAATCGAAAATGAACGCTTTCAACACTTACCGTTGTATTTAATTTTTGCGAGAGTGTTTTGGTTGCCTCAGTAACTAAGTATGTTTGTACTTTGGGATATTGTACTACAAAAAACAACACGGTGGGAACGGCTAAAAAAATCAATAAAACTATTACAAAAAAATGTAATAATCCCTTAATTAACTTATACCTGTATTGCAACATGAAACTAGAATCAACTTGTTTAATTGAGCAAAAATACTACTTTTGCGGTGTCTTTTGTGGACACGACAATCTATAACCCTTAATTTGTGCGAATTTTGGCAATACAAGACATCTTTATTTTAGGTATCGAGTCATCATGTGATGACACCTCTGCCTCTGTACTTTGCAACACCAATATGCTATCTAACGTTATTGCTAATCAAAGTGTGCATGAGGCTTATGGAGGAGTGGTTCCAGAATTAGCCTCTCGTGCGCATCAGCAGAATATTATTCCTGTAGTACATCGTGCGTTGAGTCTTGCAAAAATTAGCCCAAAAGATTTATCTGCAATTGCATTTACAAGAGGTCCTGGATTAATGGGTTCTTTACTTGTTGGGACTTCATTTGCAAAAGGAATGTCTTTGGCAAACAATATCCCTTTGATAGAAGTAAATCACCTTCAAGGACATGTACTTTCTCACTTTATTGATGAACCTGGAAAGCGTTTACCTCATCCTAAATTTCCTTTTTTGTGTTTACTTATTTCTGGAGGGCATACCCAAATTTTGCAGATTGATGCTCCTCTTGAACATCGTATTATTGGAGAAACTATTGATGATGCTGCTGGGGAAGCATTCGACAAATGCGCAAAAGTAATGAATCTCCCCTACCCTGGAGGACCTGTAATTGACAAATTAGCACACGGTGGTAATCCTCGAAAATTTAATTTCGCTAAACCTAGAATTGCTAATTTAGATTATAGTTTTAGTGGCTTAAAAACATCATTCTTGTATTTCTTACGAGATAAGATGAAAGACAATCAAAATTTCATAGAAGAAAATAAGGTTGATTTATGTGCCTCTCTACAAAACACAATTATTGAGATTCTGCTTCATAAGTTAGAAATGGCAGTCAATAAAACCAATATAACCGAAATTGCTATTGCTGGAGGCGTTTCTGCAAACTCAGGATTACGTAGTGCTATTTCAAAGATGGGAGAAAGTAAAACTTGGAATATCTACTTACCTGAATTGCGCTACACAACAGATAATGCTGCAATGATTGCCATTGCAGGGCTTTTTAAATTTCGCAATAAAGACTTTGCAAGTTTACAGACTAGTCCTTTAGCAAAAATGTAAAAAACACTACTCTATACTTGAAAGATGTACTCTAAATCGCAATGGAGTATAGGGGTAAACAGGACGAGCTGAATTACTCAAATTACCACTTGCTCCATATCCATAATCAGAAGTAAAAATAAACTCTACCCAACTATTAGTAGCGACATTACGAAGTGCAATATCAAATGCTTTTATTGAGTAATTTCCAGATATTTCTTTCGTAAAGGTGTGTGTATAATAATTTTTATAAGTACTCGCACTTGTATCCCATTTATAAAGAATCGCAACTTCACTTCTATTAGCATCAAGCAAGAAATTGTCCTCTAAATAATAGCCTGCATATTTCAATTTAAGAACATTTCCTGTTTCTGGGTAAGATGTGCTATCTGTAATTGGAACAGTATCTATATAATTGACATAAATGCCATGCAGAGGATTGCCTTCTGCATCTGAAGGGACAACAAAGTTTGGGTATTTATCTCTATATTGATTTACCCAAGTTAACTCTCTTTGTTTTGGATCGTGTTCTATCCCTTTGAGTATTACACGAAACAAAATAGGAGTATTCGACACCGAACTACTTGCGCCCCCTGCTCCATACGCCAACCAAGATGCTGATAAAAAAGTGGCAGTATCGCCCACGCTCATTGTATTTATTGCACGATAAAGAGCGGGTTGCATTGTTATGGTATCAAGCAAAAAATAAGGGGCATAGTGCGTTGAGGGCGAAAATGCTCCTAAAAGTTTTGCATCTGTTGAGTCTGTGGTTTGAATCACTAGACTATTAGAAATGGGTAATTTCCAAGACCTATAATCAAAGGTTACATATAGACCATCTTTTGCCGCCTCTCCATTATGTTTGCGAGCATCTTCAACTAACCAAAGTCCCTCTTGCAATTCTTGAGCATCTTTATAGTATTCGTTTATGGTTGCACGTAAAAGACGCAGTTCTTCATCTCGTGACGACTCGCTTCCTTCTCGGGCGCAATGACTTAATAGTACCACAAACAAAAATAAAGAGAATGTCAACATTAGAATCTTTTTCATACAAAATGCTATTTTTTTACTTTTACTTCAAGAATTTCAATATCATACATTACGGGGGTATAAGGCGGAACAATATCTGCTAAACCTTTATCGCCAAATGCCATTTTAGAGGGTAAAACTACGCTTGCTTTTTCTCCCTCACTCATTTGGCCCATTAAGGTTGCAAGACCTCCGAGCATTTGCCACTGTACACCTCGAACGTATTGAAATGGTGTTTTTTTAGTTGCGCCTTTATCAAACAAAAGTCCATTTAAGAAACGACCTTGATAAGCAACCACTACAACATCGCCTGCTTTGGTGGCCTTGCGTCCATTTCCTTTGACGTGTTGACGTTGCCAATAACCACTTGAGTGTTTTTTCATATCTTTTGCTCCTGTGGCAAAGTTGCTCATTAGTTTAGTCTCATAACTTATATACTGGCGAACAAATGCTTCATAAGTATCGTCCAAGATAATATCAGGTTCTACCACTCGGACAACACGCATGGCTATAATCAAGCGTTCTTTTTGAGAGACAATTTTATTGAGTGGGATATTAAGGAAGTTTTCTTTAAACATTCCTGTGGGGATAATAAACTCTGCACTATCCTTGTGCATTAGGTGCATTAAGGCAGTGTGCAGCGAATTGGGTTCTGGGTCATCTCCGATATAAAGCCAATAGGGTTGACTATAAACTCTTTTATTTTGTTCTGTTCTAACTGATAAATAAAGATATAAATGACATTTTTTTTGCACTTTAAGTTTCGAGTGGCTTACATTGCAAATACGGTATTGAATATCTTTCGTATAGTGAGAGAATGGGGCTTGAGCAATAAGGAATTTGCTCAAAAGAAGAAAACTTATAAACAATAAAAATTTATATCGTTGCAAATAGTTTTGGATCATTCTGATGCTATAAAATTATTTTCGTATAATATCAACTACTGTAAGTGTAAATAACAATGGGCTTTTGGGTGGTATTTTATTGCCATCTCCAGACAATCCAAAAAGCATCATTGACGGAAACAGAATGCGAAAACTATCTCCTTTTCTCACTCCAAGTAATGCAAGATTTAATGCTCTATAATGCGTTTCTGCCCCTATGTGTATTTGTAGCGGACGTTCTGCAGTATAAGTATAGCACAATGTTCCATCAATTAACCATACTTGCCCGTGCAAAGTTACAAAATCTCTTTGACTACACCTATGCCCTGTGCCTTGTGACAATTGTTCTACATAGAAACCATATTTGCTTTGTTGCATTTTGAAGTTTTGACGAAGCATATACTGTTGCAATATATCATATTCTTTTTCACTAAAGTAGTGATTGATATTCTGCAATAATTGTTGAGTTCTATCAGACTTTATTCTTTTTTCTTTCGGTAATTGCTCTTTGTGCGAGGTGCAACAAAGAATATTTATTACAAGCAACAAAGAAAGTATAAAGAGTCCGATTATCTTACTCATTGGGTTGATATTCTTTGAGAATACGTTCAAAATAGGTTTCGCAATTTTGCAATGTATCAGAGAATTTGCCACCTGCGGCATTAAAATGTCCTCCTCCGTTGAAATATTTTCGAGAAAGTTCATTGACGGAAATTACTTTTCCTTTTGAGCGCAAAGAAACTCTTATATGCGTTCTATCGAGGGATTCTGTAAAGAATGCTGAAAGTTCAATGCCTTTAATTGATAAGGGCAAATTAACTAATCCCTCTGTATCGCCTGTTTGAAAACCAAACTCATCTAGTTCTTTGCGAGAGAGTGAGATATAAGCGGCTTTATGGGCTGGAAAAATGCGCATTTTGTTTAACAAACAATAGCCCATTAAACGCATTCTACTCTCATTATAACTATCGCAAACTTTGGCGGAGATTGCATTTTTATCAATTCCAAACTCCATTAAGTCTGCTGCCATACGGAATGTTGCAGGCGTGTTGACACTAAAATTAAATGAACCCGTATCGGTCATTAAGCCCACATATAAGGCGTTTGCGATTGATAAGTCAATCAGATTTTTACCTCCGAGTTGATTGATGATAGTATATACAAATTCTGCCGTTGAACTCATTGAAGTATCTGAAAACTGTAAAGTAAATTCTTCTGAGGGATACAAATGATGGTCAATTAAGACTTTGGAAGATGAGAGTTTATTAATTTCTTCGCCCAACTGCTCTAGGCGATGCATTGCATTAAAGTCTAGGCAAAAAATCAAATCTGCTGTTTGTAAAAGGCTTAATGCTTGTTCGCGATTATCGGTATAAATAATGGCTTCTTGTGCACCCTCTATCCATGCTAAAAACTCGGGAAATTTATTAGGGTATAATGTATGTACGCTTATTTGAGGAAAGGCTTTACGCAAGTAAGCACTCCATGCTAAGGTTGAGCCTACGGCATCTCCATCGGGGTTGGTGTGTGCTATAAGCACTACATTTTTTGAATTATCTAGGAGTGTTTTGAGGGCGGGTATATATTGTTCCCAAGTTGACATATTTTTTTTCGTTTTAAGGGGACTAAAGTACTATTATTTACCATAGCAAAGAGCATTTGATTGGTTAAACTTTTTTAAGCCTGCGATTAGCCTTGACTTCTCTAAAAAAGCACAAAGCGCAGCGTGTACATACTGCGCTTTGTGTTGCTAAAAAAAATCCTCACTGCTTAAACAATAGCCTCTCCAAGAAAAAACCTTGCAATTAACCAACTTAAAGGACTATAACTTAAACAGTGAAGACAAATGATTTTATTACTTACGTATATTCCGATAAACGTTCATTTTCTCCATTTAGAATTCACATTAACTGACAAGAATTTCTAGGCTTGAATACAAATTCTATTGGTCTAAGGGATAAGCTCTCGTGCAGCGAACAGCAAAGGCATAATTTGCAATCGGAACACTACGTACTCTATAATTTTTCTGATAAAATGAAATATAAACGACTTCCATGTTTGGAGCAGAAGCAGTGGAGTTATGCAATTCCCCAAGATAGCCTGCATACTGCGGCTCATTTGCAGAAGTAGAAAAATAAACGATTCGTCCTGCTGGAGTCAGTGAAAGTCCATAAAAATCAATTGCTCGATTAGACTGTGAACGTTTTGAGGCTGCGCCTGTACCGGCCCATACCCAAGTAGGATGCGTTGCTGTGGCAGAAACACTATCGGAGGGGGTAGTGATGCGACCACTCACAAGACTTCTCCATTTTAAGAGAATATTCGTATCGAATTCTGCAAAAGGAGTATAATCCGCTACTCCACTAGAATTATGTAAATGATTACAAGGTTCGTGTGCTTTTGTATCGGGGGGATATGCCGTTTGTGCTTTTGTATCATCCTCGCAACCTGCACTTTTATTCGCCAACAACGCCCAGTCTCTACGTCCTGGAATAACCCAACCTTTGGGGCAAATGCCTTGTGCTACACTATAATTATTATAGTTGGTCGTTGAGGCATCTTGTGCAACGGCGACACCATTACGAGACATCGCTGTACTAAATCCATATAATGCCCCATAAGTATTACAAGCTGTTGTAATATTTGTTGGAGAGTTAACAGAAAGGGGTGCATTCGAGCCAATAGGTGTAGAGGTGCCTTTAAAACTAAGTCCATTGGGACAATAATAAGTGCCCTGAATTGTAGGGTCATGCCCTGAGGTTGGATGATTGATTAAGTTTTTTGTGTAGTGTAAGTTTTGTGCCATCCACCAACGGCCTTGCCCTTTGTTGTAGGCTGCAATATGTGGCAT
>JBOFDL010000174.1:0-8735 GCA_051646985.1 Bacteroidales bacterium
CAAACTTGGGAAAGGCGTTTGCGGAACAAGCGCACAACAAAGAAATACTATTATTGTAGATGATGTAAATCAATTTTCAGGACACATTGCCTGTAGTAGTGAAACGCAAAGTGAAATTGTAGTCCCCATAATAATCAAGTATGAATTATATGGCGTTTTAGATATTGACTCCCCACAACTATCAAGGTTTGATAACGAGGACAAACAACATTTAGAAGAAATAACTCATTTAATTGCCTCAAAATTAGACGTAAAACACTTGTCTAATACGAGAATAACCTTATAAATACAATCTTTTCTTTTTATATAACCTATTACTTATGCTTTTTGTTGACATCTTAGATTATTTGGGGACATTTGCTTTTGCTGTAAGTGGCTTTCGACTTGCCAACAGCAAACGCTTCGATTGGTTTGGAGCCTATGTAATAGGCGTAGTAACAGCCTGTGGAGGAGGTACACTAAGAGATATACTTCTTGGTATCACGCCTTTTTGGATGCATAATCCTGCCTATTTAATTATTACAGCAATAGCAATGGTATCAACTATTTTATTATTTAAGCACCTTAATAAGATGGCAAGTCCTCTATTTATATTTGACACCTTGGGACTCGGACTATTTGTTGTTGTTGGACTTGAAAAAGCTCTTGCTTGTGGCTTCCCATGGTGGGTTGCTATTATTATGGGCACAATTACAGGATCATTCGGAGGTGTATTACGTGATATTCTAATAAATGAAGTGCCTCTTATCTTTCGTAAAGAAATTTACGCCTCTGCTTGCCTATCTGGAGGCTTTATATACTTCTTGGTAACACTTATAAACTCAGAAGTTATATATGCTCAAACACTATGTGTTGCCACAGTAATTGCCACTCGTATTATAGCACAACGCTATAATATCGGACTTCCTACATTAAAAGGGGAAGAGTAAGTTTTTTTAATTCAGTTCAAAATATTCTCGCAATATTTAATAAAAAAAGTGCACTACAAGTAGTGCACTAACAATTCTAATAAAGCGAATTCAATCTATTTCTTAAGCGTAATTTTGAGATGAACTCGACCTGCTCGTAATCCTTCAACTCTTTGAGCCTGTGAAGATGGACCAATAAGATCTGTTGTATGTATCTTATTTCGTACTGCTGGAATAACATCTAAAATCGCCAATCCCGTTTCAGGCAAACGATACAATAATTCCTCACGTCCATCTCTTGGGGTATAAACACCTAAAAAACTACCTTCACTTTCATTTCCAAACATAATATCACCTTGTGTAGTAGTAAATACTGCCCAATTCCAATCATTATAATAACCTTTAAACTCTGGATAAATAAATGTTTCTCCAGGAATTGGATCATTATAGTCATTTTTCCAAACATCAAAATAAGTTCCATGTAAGCGATTTTGCCATACTCGAGAAGGTCCTTTGGCAAGTATTCGCATTGATTTAACTTCTGATTGTGGGTAATCGAATGTTACACCCATCAATTCCACAACTCCATCATAATTATACTCATAATCAATCAAGATATTTCCCTCAGGATTAATACGCCATAAAACACGGTTTAAAACACCAGTATATCTAACATCTACTAAAACATCATTTCCCTCCATACGAGTCGTAAATCCAATCTTTTTACTTTCAGCCTTCACTTCATTATAGATATGACTTGCACTTACGGGAGATGCAGGATTAATAGAACCATCAAGTGTTCGGTCTGCTCTACGTGCAGCAATAAACTTTGGACCACTTAGAGAAATGGTTTTTCCTTTTTGTTTAAGAATCTCCAATTCTCCTGTGGATTTATTAAATGTCAAATCAATAGTTCCTGCGGATACTGTAATTTGCTCTCTTCCACTACGCACTTTAGGAAATTTTTCCTTTTCATTCTTATTATCTTTAACTGGGGCAACATAGCCATTAAAGTATTCTACTTTATCTTTCCATGTATATGACCACGTCCAAAGATCCTCTCCTTGAGGACTTTTTACTGTAATATATAAGACGTCTGCTCGACGCCATGCATCTGGCAGGAGAAGTTTTAACTCTCCTTGTGTATGCGCAGGAATATTAGGCCCTGTCATTTCGCCTTGTGCAACAAGAGTATGTCCAATATGAGGCTCTATAGGCTTTGGAAAATTTGCTAACTTCCAGACAATTTTACATTGATTAAGATTGATAAAATCATATCTATTATCCAGTAAAATTGTACCTCTGAAGTCTCTGTCAATATTTTGATTTAAAACTTGTATAGGCGACCAAATTTGACGGATAGCATTAAAACTACCCTCTTTTTCGTGATGTGGACCAACAATTCCATTACTACCACTAATTCCATTATTATCTATACGGTCATCTTGGTCAGTACGAGAAATTCCTTGATCTGCAAGTGTTGATAAAAAGGCTCCTGCAGAACGTGGATGTTCTCGTATCATTTCCCAATAATCATATAAGCCCGCACCATGTCCTCCATCGTACAACCCTGGCAAAATTTTTGTAGGCATAAAAATGTAATCTCCTCGAAAATATTCTTGCATTTCTCCATATGATAGATTTTGCTTTGTTTCTATTCCCTTAAATAAATCATGGGAGTGAAGTACTGGACGTTTTTGAACATCCCATATTTGAAACTCATTATCTAGATTTTGATTCCATCCGCCTTCACTTCCATTTCCCCAAAACAAAATACTTGGATGATTCACATCTCGACGAACAAACTCTCCTACAAGTTTACGACCAACAACGTCATCATACGATTGTTGCCATCCTGCAAAATCATTGAGTACATATAGTCCTAAAGAGTCACAGGCTTCTAAAAAATCTGGGTCTGCAGAGTTATTTGAAATACGAACTGCATTCATATTCATCGCCTTAATAAGCTTGGCATCTGCAAAATTCTGTTCCCGATTAAGCGAGGAGCCTGTTTTTGGCCAAAATGCATCTCGATTTACTCCTCGGAGCAAAATAGGTTGACCATTAAGGTATAAACCATCACTTTGGCGTACTTCAAAGGTGCGAAACCCAAATGTTTGCATTTTTGAATGATGTGAAATTTCACCCTCTTTAAGGATAAATTTAACTGAATACAAATTAGGGGTTTCTGCAGTCCAATAATTTATATTTTGTAGTATTGACGCATGAATCGTAACGCGATCACTTCCACTAGGCACATCCACTTGTATAGATTTTTCTAGTTCTTCGCCCAATGCATCGGTAATTCTAGCAATCACAGAAAACCCATTTTCTACAGCATGCCCCAGACAAACTTCTGCAATAAATGTGCCATCTGCTTTCGCATTAATTGCGACACGATCTATAAACATTAGTGGTGTTGCTTCAAGATAAACGGGTCGAAAAATACCTCCAAAGTTCCAATTATTACCTCTACGTTCGGCTAAATTGACACTTTCATTTGCGGACTCTTTACTTACATTTACCTCTAATAGATTATCCTTTCCAAAACGCACTAGATTTGTTATATCATACGAGAAACGATAAAAACCACCTTGATGAATATCTCCAGCAAGTTGTCCATTTATTCGAACTTCTGCATCTGTCATTACTCCTTCAAATACTATACGAACCTTTTTAGTATTCCAATCTGCAGGAATATCAAATTTTACTTTATACTTCCCTTGGGCTGTAATGGCTGCAAGCGTATCAGAGTTTTTTTCATTTGAGATGCTACCGCCATGTGTATAAGTTCCGAATCCCTCTTGCTCCCAACACGAAGGTACTTTTATAGTTGTCCATTTACCACTATTTCTTCCTTCATTACAGAAAAAATCCCACTCCACCGGAGTATTTGACCCTTTTCCTGAAAGATATTGTACGGCTGTTTCAGGTGCAAGTTGCTGAGCAAAAATTTCACTCACAAATAGCATAATAACTGAAATGATAACAAATTTTTTCATTTATTTATTTTTTTAAGTTTTACGATTCTTGAAAGAGCGCAAAGATACATATTTTTCTACAAAATTATGCACTAGATAAACTATTGCACTTCAATATAATCCAACATTAGACCTGAAATGCCCGTATTAGCAAAGCGAAGTTTATAATTTCCAGGATTAACTTTAACACCTGTAGAGCTATCAAAATTCTTAAAAACATCTATTGGAGTTGGCCTAAACAATAGTTTATCTTTAAAAATAACACTATCCTTTTCGTTCAAAATTTCCATATGTATTGGAATATCTGCCTTTGATTGATTCATGTATTTTAATCGCACATCATATTTATCCGCAACTCCAAAAGGAACAGAAAATTCAATGGAGTCTTTAAGAGGACTTGTCATATGCACAATTTCATTCTTGCGTTTTTTCTCTATTTGAACTTTTCCGATAAGTTTTGCATATTCTGCCTCAAATCGCTTGATTGGACGTAAATCTGACGCTTCTTGAAGATCAGTTGCATAGTTAACCGCAATAAAATACATCGGCATTTCACTATTTAGATTCTCTCCTAATTTCACGATTGCTCCCGCCTCAAATCGCTGTGTATAAACGGCGAAGGATTGCTCTTCTGAATTCCGAATAAATGTTTGTGTTGCGCTATAATCTTTCATCCACAATGGTTTTTTGCTTGTTGTATCTGCCAGTGCAATATACACATCTGCATTCTCCGAAAGAGTAAAGTGTGCAACAACGCCCGTATCTTTAAGTGTTTTTGGTGGTTGAATGTAATTGGCAGCATAAAGAAAAGGTGGTAATGCGGCCAAGGTCAGAGAGTTATCCGAGTATACTTGTGCTCCATTATCTAACCATGTATTTATTTTCCAAAGGAAAGCATCGTACTGATTTTTAATGTTAAGTTTGGTAATAAGTAATGGTGATGGTTCTGCGGCTTTTGTATTGCGTTTTTTTGTTGAGATTGCAATTGCTGCAATAACAGCCTGTCCCGCAGAAACTTTTGGAAATGAAATTTCTATCTTCCCATCAAGAACTTTTGTGCGAAACACTTGTTTATTTGCAGTACTATACCCTGTAGTTTTGTAAATATCAAAGTCTTTTAAAACTGTATTATTATTTATAGCAACATCAAACTTCCGCCACCCTTGACTATTCATTCCTCCTCCTCTTCCATACCAAGGCTCTACAAAATAAAGTTCTACTCTATAATCTCCATTAGGAACTGGAAATTCATAGCGCAATTTGTGTTGACCATATCGGAATGTGCGAAATAATTCACTATCAAAAGTGCCATGAATGACTTCATTTGTGCGACGTTGACTTCCATAAAATGGAGGGTAGTTTTTGTAATCATCTGTCCAAGAGAGGGATCCCCATGTATCAGATGCTGTTTTATGTACATCTGCACTCCATTCATTACCGTTAACATCTTTATAAGTGGGACCTCCACAATTAACACGATAAGTATAGTAATAATCCTTCATTGGCTTAGTAATATTCTGTGGTGCAATTACCACAGAGTCGGCAAAAATTGCCTTGGGTAAATGATTTAGCAAAACAAGGTCTGATGCAACAATGTCTTCTATTCCATTGATTGTCCCATAAGCATGTAGTAGATTGGCATTTATTTCCACATTATGAAAGGTAAAATGTGTGCCTTTTTCATCTTTTCGTTCTTGCGAGCCAAGGAATACAGTATCACACCATAAGTCTACTACATCACAATTTGAATAAATTATAACATCTCCTTTTTTTCCTGGTTTTAGCCATCTATCTGCCCAAGTGTGCATTGCAATATAAAGCATTGGCTCTTTTTCTTTAGGAGCATAATTTGAACGATACATATAAAATGCATCTGTTGGTTCACCCCAAGAAGTTATTAAGCCTTTGTAGTTAACTGGACCTAATCGATCAAGTTCTCGCAAGCCTTCTCCATTTTGCCGTCTTCCAGGGTTTTCATGCGAATTAAATGGGCTTTGAAAGTGTCCACAAGTTTTATTTTTAACTTTTTCTGCAAGACGAATTTTCATTTCCATCAACTCGGCCATTCGGCTTTCACTCAAGTGATTTTTTTTATCAAATTTTCCCTCACTATGCATTCCCAGACTACGCCATGCTCCGTATTCTCCATTAAGCACTTGACGCTCCATATCTTTGTCATAAACTGTGGGATCACCTCCGTATGTACCCGACCAGTTTTGAGGCACATTCCAATCTGTTCCTTTGCCTCCATTACAAGTTGTTATAAGACGCTGGTTAGATGCTGTTGGATCTAGTTCTCGAATAAGATCTGTACATTCTTTTGCGAATTTTTCAGGTAAAGTACTTTCATTTTGCAAGCCCCACAAAATTAAAGAGGGACTGTTACGATTCTCCTTAACCCAATCAACTAAAAGATTTTTAAAGTTTTCCTCAAACTCGGGCGAATCAAACCAAATATGTGATGAGAACTGTGGCCACCAAAGTAATCCTTGTCTGTCCCAATGATATGCATAACGAAAATTATGTGGTTGATGTGCATCTCGAAAAGCATTAAAGCCTGCTGCCTTAATTTGCTCTACACGTGCATCTATCATCTCTTCAGTAAAGGCGTGGCTCTTGCCCATATTATGTTCAAATTCACTAGTCCCATTTATAAAGAATGGCTTTCCATTTATCAACAAGCGATTATCGCCATCTTTTCGAGTGGAAGGGAAACTTATGTGTCGAATTCCAAAAAAAGTAGAGGTGCGATCAATCATGCGCTTTCCCTCGGTTATCTCTGAAGAAAGACGATACAACATGGGAGACTCTGGCGACCATAAGTGAGGGTTCATAATAGATGTTATTTCTTGTGCCACGTAAATTGTTTCATCAGCCTCTAAAACAACCTCTACTGCATTTACTGCAACTCGTTCATAATCTTCATTTATTACTCTTGTTGTTAAAGTAAATGTTCGTTCTCTATCCGAGTAATTTTTAATTTCTGTATTAACATAGATTGTTGCTTCTTTTTCTGATATTTTTTCATCATTCCACACATGTACGCCAAATGGCTCTATACGTAAATCATCAGTAACAAATAATGATACAGGGCGAAAAATACCAATAGGCTGCGAACCCTCAGAAAACCCCCACTCTGAGGAGCATCCTCCACAAACCCAAGGTAAATCAATTATCTCTGCTGGATGATCTGCTCGTACAGCAAGCACATTTTTTGTGCCAAATTTTATTGCTTCCGTAACATCTAGAGTAAAGGTCGTACGTCCGCCGGCATGCTGTCCCACCTCTATGCCATTTAACCAAACGGTTGCATATGAGCCAACTCCCTCAAAATATAAAAAGTAGCGTTTCCCTTTTTGTTGTTTAACACCATCAAACGATTTACGATAAAATGCATACCCATGCAAACTTGCATGTTTTAACCTCTGATACGCTTGATAATCCTCCCAATTATGAGGAACATCAACCTTTTTCCATGATTGCTCTGAGAAGTCGGGTTGTTCAAAGCCAGAATAAGTATGTATATTTTCTGAAAAGACAGTTGTCCATGAAGTATTCAGTGGAATCTCTTGACGAAAGGGAGCAAATTCCTCTGCTTGTCCAAATGTAATTCCTGAGAGTAGCACGCCTGTTATAAAAAAGATTGTTCTTAACATAATATTAAAATTTGTTTGCCGATTCATTTGTATGTATTTATTTTATGCTCTTATCAATAAAAAAGCCAATCCAAAGTTTTACGTTGTGATTTTCCAAGGTTTGCATTACGTGGTATAATTTTGGTTTCTGCATCAATAAATCCGAGTACTAGAAATATTCCTTTACCTAGTTCCAAGGTGTGGCTCCCTTCTTCAAAATAAGAGGCATAAACATTTACAGAAGGCATATTTTCTATTTTAATTGCATTTGCAATACATAGTTCAAGTCTCCTAACTTCATCACGATTAACTTGCATATCAAATGTCGGGAGTTGTAAATATGCCTTATCATCATCATTAAAATAGCCAAGCAGGACTTTAACGGGTTTTGAGCATTTAAAAGTAATGGAAGTTGTATTCTCTTTCTGCAATTCCCCATATAAACGAAGACTTGTAAGATTTTGAAATTCTTGCGCAATTTGTGTTACAACAAGGGACTTATCTGCAAAAATGCTCTCTCCTTCAGTAAGAGAAAATTGCCTTATATTTTTATTTGAAATATAAACATTTGCATTAGAAAATGGGGCTATGTTAGTATGTTCTATTGATAAATTAGGCGTTTTTAAAATCGCAAGATTTTGTTTAAAATTTTCAAGTTCTATTTCGTAATACGGCAACATCTCTGCCCATGTTTTATTTTTACCATTATCCCCCGTAATAGGAATTTTACGTTGCTTTGTTTGCATACTATTCGCATACAAATAAGTATTTCGAGTGCGTTCAACTAAAGAGCGCCAATATTTGAGACTTTGCTCCAAGCAAATCAAAGATGCGTCTAAGTCGCCAATATCGTGCGAATATTGATAACGTAAAACCATTTCTGCGGCCTTCGCTTTTTTTGCAAAAAATTGCACAAAAGTATTATAGCAATGCACATCATTTCGTAAACGTTCAAATTCTTCTTTATTTTTAGTAACATACATTGCGACTTTTTCAATTGCCTCTGCAGCCAATTCGCCATGCTGCAAAACTTCTGTAATAATTTTTGGTGGCGTTTCGCCTAAATGTACTTCATTCTTGCTTTCACGTTCGACCCACTCTATAAGTTTTTCTCCCTTAGGTCCGCATATTTCATAAGGTTGAGAATTGGCTCTAAACTTATAAGGGTTAATCAATTGAGACATAAACATCCCTAACAAAAGCGTTTGTTC
>JBOFDL010000175.1:0-2953 GCA_051646985.1 Bacteroidales bacterium
CGAAAGGGGGTGTTGTATTGGGAATTTCAGAGCATTTCAAAATCCCGGTTAAATATATTGGGATTGGAGAGAAAGTTGAAGATTTACAAACTTTTGACAAAAAATTGTTTATTGAAACCCTCTTTACATAATTAAATCAAGAGAAATG
Organism: Bacteroidales bacterium; assembly: GCA_051646985.1. GTDB lineage: Bacteria > Bacteroidota > Bacteroidia > Bacteroidales > UBA932 > JAITMY01. The sequence goes on from JBOFDL010000175.1 coordinate 149, forward strand.
CAATCTCAAAAAAAATTAATCTGATTACCTTAGGCTGCTCAAAAAACCTAGTAGATTCTGAAAAACTATCAGCACAACTCGAATATGGGGGTTATACAGTTATACACAATGGAAGTCTAGATGTCGCGAATATTGTAGTCATTAATACTTGTGGATTTATCAATGATGCAAAAGAAGAGTCCGTTAATACTATTCTAGAATATGCACACGCAAAGCAATTGGGGGAGATAGGAAGATTGTTTGTATTTGGCTGTTTATCTGAACGCTATAAAGAGGATTTGCGTAAAGAGATAAAGGAAGTTGATGAATATTTTGGTGTAAATGATTGGAATGATATATTACAAATACTAGGAATACAACATAAAAAAAACTTGATTGGCGAACGCAGTTTATCAACAGCCTCACATTACGCATATCTCAAAATTGCAGAGGGTTGCAATTGGAGTTGTTCTTACTGTGCAATACCTTTAATTCGAGGTAAGTACTGCTCTATTCCTATTGAAGACTTAGTTATTGAAGCCAAATTACTAGCAAAAAAAGGAGTCAAAGAACTAATTCTTATTGCTCAAGACTTAACATATTATGGCTTGGATATTTACAAAAAACGAAGCCTTGCCAATTTACTCGAAAAATTAGTTGAAATTAGTGGGATAGAATGGATACGTTTACATTATGCTTACCCTAATCAATTTCCATTAGATGTACTTGAAATAATGCGTAAAAACGCAAAAATTTGCCCCTATATTGATATCCCTTTTCAACATATCAACACTAAAGTTCTAAAAAAAATGCAACGTAATAGTTGCAAGGAGGATATTTATAAATTAATAGATACTTTTCGAAAAGAAGTGCCAAATATCACTTTGCGAACAACTCTTATGGTAGGACATCCAGGAGAAGATAGTTTTGCCTTTGAAGAGCTTTTAACCTTTGTAAAAACCGTAAAATTTGACCGATTAGGAGTATTTACTTACTCTGAAGAAGAAGGCACCTATAGCGCAAAAAAAATGGCAGATACAATATCTAGAAAAGAAAAACAACGTAGAGCTGATATGTTGATGTCAATCCAGGCAAAAATCTCCACATCTCTTAATGAGAAAAAAATAGGAGAAACTATAGAGGTTATTCTTGATCGTAAAGAAGGAAAGTATTATATCGGTCGCACAAAAAATGACTCTCCAGAAGTGGATGGAGAAGTTCTTATTGAATCTACAGAAAATCTTACAATTGGCAATTTCTACAAAGTCAAAATTAACGAGAGTAACGAGTTTGATTTATTTGGGATAATACAATCATAACTCCATTAAATTCAAAAAAAACACTCTGTCAAGACAATTAGACTTTTACAATTCCAGTTAGTCTAAAATAAAAAAAAGTGCATATATATGCACTTTTTTTTATTTTAGACTTTAATCTTCCGCTATTTTCTATAAAATTTTAACGTATTCTCATTGCTCTTTTTACGATAGTTCCTTTATTCGTCTTTATTTGAACAAAGTAAAACCCTGGCGGATAATTACTAATATCAAATTGCATAAAAGACCCTCCATTTCCAGGAAGTGAATTGATAAAACTTCCTATTTCATTTCTAATGGTGATATTTTCTAATGATAGAATATCAGGAGTTTCAAGACTTACAGGTCCATTTGTTGGATTAGGATATAATTTTATTAATCCGCCCAAATCAGGAAGGCGATGTACAATTAAAGTCGCCTTACTACTAGTCACACTACCAGCACTATTACTAACCATAACAAAATACTGTCCAGCATCAGGGCTCTTTAAATCATCAATACAATAGACAGAACTATTTGCACCTTCAATCAGTCTTCCATCAACATACCATTGATAGATTAAATTAGTGCCAGTAGCCTCTACATCAAAACAGTACGATCCACCTTCAAAACTCTCGAAGCCCGAAGAACTTCCTATTATATCAGGCATAACATCCACAATTGTAATGGTAAAATATTCTGTTGCGGGCAAATAATTTCTAGTTCCAACTTGCAATAGTTGAAGTTCAACACTTCCCACTTGCTCAATAGATACAATATTATTTGTTACAGAAAGCACTCCATTATTTTTTGGTGCAATTATCTCAACAGGTAGTAAACTAGGCTGTGCAATGATAGAGGGCAATTGAATAGATTTTGCATTTACATATTCCGTGATATTATCCAAAGGTGTAATTTTTTGAGCCAATCTTCCAACTTCTATAGTTACTCTCGTTGATGTTTCTTCATAGTAATCATCTGTTCCCTCTTGCTTTATCAAAATTTCAGCAATACCTGCATTAAGAATCGTTATCTTATTTTCATTATTTGAGATAACATCATCTCCAAAAACTCGAGTGTATTTCAATGGAAGTCCACTAGAGGCATATGCATTCAATACAAAATCTCCATCTCCAAAAGTTTTAGTTATATGCTTCTCAGTTGTAATACTTTGTGTTGCCTTTTTCACTATAACTTTAAATGTTCGTTCCGCTGAAAGGTAATTTTCATTTGCTTCCTGTATTGCTTTTACGGTAGCTTCTCCAATAGATTCTATGGAAGCCAAATCCCCTTTTACACTAATACAATTGCCATTTTCAACACTAAAAGAAATAGGAGCGTCACTAGTACTTTTACAAGAAAACTCAAATGCTGGATCTCCAATTGTTTTAATAATAGTATCACTTAGGATAATTTTTGGTATTGCTTTTACAATATTAATAGAAAACTCTTCATCATCCGCCTTCAAGTAATTTCTATCTCCATTTTGGACTACTTTTACTTTCACTTCTCCAACTCCTTTAATGTGAAA
>JBOFDL010000176.1:0-4071 GCA_051646985.1 Bacteroidales bacterium
CTTAATGGAAAACTGCAATTAGATAATGGTCGATTAAGGGTTAATCAAATGAACTCTTTATTTAAAATATCAACGCCCTTTAGTATCGAAAACAGTACAATTTTTATAAACAAAGCGACGGCTTATGATGATAAAGGTAATCCGGCAAACTTAGATTTTACTTTGAGAAATTTAACAATCCCTTCAAAATTAGAATACGATCTTAAAGTTGAACCTCAACGTCTGCATATTCTGAACTGTACAGAGTGGCAGAATGAACTTTTTTATGGACAGGCTTATGCTTCAGGAATTGTTCACATTCATGGAACGAGTAATGAAGTTGCAATATCCGCACTTGCAGATATTGAGGCCAATACTCAACTATCCATTCCGCTATCAAGCACACAAACTACACAGTCATCGGGATTTATCAATTTTGTATCAACCTCTGCGAAGAATTCCACGCCCTTACCTCAGGAGAGCAAAACGGATCTCAAATTAGATCTCAACTTCAATGTAACACCTGATGCAGATATTTTGATTGTTCTTAATCGAAATAGCGGAGATATTATCAAAGCCGCAGGTAGCGGAAATATTAAAATAGAAGCACAATCAAACAAAGAAGTTTTGCGACTATTTGGAGATTATAATATTATGAGGGGAGAATATTCCGTATCAATTCAGAACTTGATTAATATTAAGTTTAAAATCAATAACGGCAGTACTCTTAATTTTAATGGACCGCTTAGTGCCACTACTGCAAACATTGAAGCCGTGCATCGTTTACGAGCTCCATTGTCTGACTTGTTTGCAGATGTTGATAGTTCAAATCGCTATACTCGTTCGGTCCCCATTGAATGTAAGGTGCGTATTACTGGACAATTAACCACCCCAGACGTCAAATTTATTATAGACGCTCCAACGGTTGATAATGAAACGAGAGATAGAATGCAAGCCAAATTAAGTGCTGAAGATAATCACCTTACTCAATTTTTATCATTAGTGCTCATTGGCCGATTTATACAGTCTCAATCCATTGCAAATACAACTCAACCCTCAGCTGGAGCAACTGTTAATGAGTTATTAACTTCACAATTAACTGGACTTATCTCGCAATTTACAGATGTAAGCATTGGTGTAAATATCAATCCTGCAACAGATGGAAACTCAAATACAGACTGGGGAGTTTCCTTATCCACTAATATCACAGACAGAATACTTTTAAGTGGCAGTTTTGAATATCAATCACAACGCAAACAGTTGAATCCTAATTCAAGCGAATACTTTGGTGATGTAGATGTAGAAGTGTTGTTGGATAAATCAGGTAAACTCCGCTTAAAAGCATTTAGCCACGGTAACGACCAATATACTGAAATGGTTACAGGCGTTAATCGATTTGGTGTTGGACTCGTATATCAAGAGGACTTCGATACATTTAGTGATTTGTGGACATCATTAATAAAAAAACTGCAGCAAGGAGCGAAGAAAAAAACAAAAGAAAAGAAGGATTAAAATGCCTTTCGCGTTTTTTAACCCTGCAAATTAGTTTCACTACTTATTTTTTGCAAACTTCGCAGCCAAAATTTTTCATTCCTATAGTTCACACTTTTTTTAATTAAAACTCGCTTAAATTTTATGAACTTGACTTTATTGCAAATTACAGAAAGCCCTCAATTAGATTTTATAGAACTCGCCTTTAAAGGTGGATGGGTGATGATTCCCTTGCTATTACTATCCATTATCGCTGTATTTATCTTTACTGAAAGACTTATTGCGGTCCAACGTGCCTCAAAAGTGGACAGCCATTTTATGAATAATATCCGTGAATATATTCACGATAGCAGAATTGATGCAGCAATAGCTCTATGCCAAGCAGGCTCTAATCCACAAACTCGACTTATAGAAAAAGGTATCAAGCGCATGGGGGCACCTTTAGCAGACATACAAACCGCCATTGAAAATGAGGGAGGGCTTGAAGTCGCACGCTTGGAAAAAGGACTAGCAATTCTTGGTATGGTAGCAGGTGGAGCCCCAATGCTAGGATTTTTAGGAACTGTAACTGGAATGGTGCGCGCCTTTTTTGATATGGCAAGTGCCGGTAATAATTTAGATATTCAGATTCTATCCTCTGGAATTTATGAAGCAATGGTCACCACCGTAGCTGGACTTATTGTTGGAATTATAGCATACTTTGGTTATAATCTTCTTGTTTCGCAAATACAAAGGGTTGTGTTTCATCTAGAGGCGAGTACAATGGAATTTATGGATATGTTATACTTAAAAAAATCAAAGTAAAAAAATATGGCAATCAAAAGAACAATCAAAACAGATGCAGCATTTTCGCTCTCATCAATGAGCGATTTAGTCTTTTTGCTTCTTATTTTTTTTATGATTACTTCAACTATGATTAGTCCAAATGCGCTTAAACTACTTCTCCCCAAAAGTAGTAGTCAAGTTCAATCAAAGCCTACGGTCAGTGTCTCCATTCAACAAAATAATCCTAGTTTTTATGTAGATGGCAGTCAGTCTGTAACTCTCTCAGAGTTAGAATCCGTACTCTCACAACACCTTAAAACACGAGAAGAACCCACTATATCGATTCATGCTGAAAAAACTGTCGCCATTGATCGAGTCGTACAAGTGATGAACCTTGCAAAACGCAACCAATGGAAAGTCATTTTAGCAACAAGTCCAGAAAACTAAAAAAGAAGCGCATTTTCTCATATTGTTGAGTATGTTATAGTCAAATTCTTTTAATGCAAAATAATTCACATACAAAATATGCTGCCATAATAACCATTCTGTTTCATGGAGTGCTTATAGGACTTTTATTTATACTCGGATTTCAAAAACCATTTCCTCTTCCCCCCGAAGAAGGTATTCAAATTAATTTTGGGACAGATCAAGATGGAAAAGGTGATGTTTTTTTACAAATCTCTGCAAATCAAAGCCTCGCTACTCCAATACCTACAGACAAAGATGAACCTTATTTAACTCAAGAATTTGAAGAAGCTCCATCTGTAAACTTGCGTAAAAAAAGAAAAAAGAAAAAAAAACAGCAATCAAACACTAATTCTTCGTTACAAACAGATGTTCCCCAACGAGAAGTAAATAAAGCCGCTCTTTACAAAAATACCGCTACACATACACAAGGAAATACTGTTGCCGAAGGTTCTCAAGGAACTCGCCAAGGAAGTCTCGAATCAAAAGGGCGAGGATTAGGACGAGAAAACAGTGGAGTAAGTCTATCGGGGCGCACGCTTATAGGACAGCTTCCCGAGCCAGAGTACAACATCCAGCAATCTGGAAAAGTTATTGTTCGTATCAAAGTTAATCGAGAGGGCAGAGTCGTAGAGGCTAAGGCACAACAAACCGGCTCAACTCTCATCGACGCCACTCTTTATGCCGCTGCTGAGCAAGCCGCAATGCGTGCGAAATTCTCAACGTCTGATAATGTTAGCCTGCATCAAATAGGCACTATTCTTTACGTATTCAAATTAGGGAAATAATCTGCAATATAAGTTTAGTTACACTCTCAATTGCCTTAGATTAAGACACTTATATCTTTTACATAAAGATGCTCCATATTAAATACTTGACACATACAAATATATATATGTGAGTCTGGTATTAAGTCCCTTTTGATTTTTAAAGCATGAGTTTTTTTTGTAAATAAATAAGTCATGCACTTGTAAGTGTAGCTGTTAGGCTTTACTTTTGCACGTAGTATACAAGAAATATACAATGATTTTCATTTAACTCAGCAATAAAAAAAGGAAAATATTTTCAAAAATATTTGCAAATAAGAAAAAGAGTAGTACCTTTGTCAACCCATTTCGGACGAGAGTCTCGAAAATCGGAAAAGTAGAAGTTCTTTGAAAATATTGAAAACAGGATAATAACAAGAGAAATTAAAGTCTCTCTGTAGTGGAGAAGTTTTAATTTAAAACTAAAGTCAGGTTTCACACTTTATTTAGAAATTATTTAGAATGAAGAGTTTGATCCTGGCTCAGGATTAACGCTAGCGGCAGGCCTAACACATGCAAGTCGAGGGGCATCACGAGGTAGCAATACTTTGGTGGCGACCGGCGG
>JBOFDL010000177.1:0-2931 GCA_051646985.1 Bacteroidales bacterium
CTTACAGGCGCACCCGCAAGGCAGGCTGGTACCGTGATATTGAAAGCTCCATTTATCAAGTTATGATACGAAACATTAGGACCTACGGTAAGTTTGACAAAACCATTTACAAGAGGGGCGTTGTTACAATCGGTAACTGTACCTGTATAATTTGCTACAACATAATTGACACTATTAATCGTAATCGTTCCAAGATTGACACTACTTGTATATGGACCTGCCGTTTGTGTATAAATGATATTGCCACAATTGTCCAATACTTGTATAACCAAGGTAGAATTAGGTGGAACACCGCCACTTACAGAACCCGTATTATCTGTCCATGCTGAACGGCTATCATTGATAGCAGAAGCCGTAATTTTCACTTGTACATTTGGAACGGGATTACCATTTGAATCCACAAATTGTGCTTCTAAATTCACAATAGGTCCACCATAATCGCAATTCCAGTACGAAAAATGCCCTACTTTGCCTTTATATACGCCATTTTCCAAAACCGCCTCACCCTCTTCTTGCCATCTGCCAGTTTCTTCATTAAAATACCAAAGCGGCAATGTTTGTGGAGCATATGGCAACTTAGAAGCCGCAACCGTTAAACCCATATCTACCGTTTTGCCTTTCATAACTTGCAGTTTTTCGCCTGCTGCACCTTCCAATTCTACCGCCATCATACCAAAAGACTCCAAGCCTTGAAGTTGTCCATTTTCGCCCATACCCACTAAGTTACCGGGCATAATACGACTAAAATTAGCATCTTCAGGGTTAAGATATGCGCCCATCACAACAACCGCTCCTGTATAAGCAGTTCCATCTTCACGCGTAATGGTATTGGGCGCAAAATCTAAGGTAATGCCATCAAAAGTAACAGTGCCACCCAAATAAGAAGTAAAAGAGCCTCTCGGTGCTTTGGGCAACAATTGAATTTCCACACGATTTAGTCCATTTTCTTTTGTAACATTAAACGTACGAGACCCTGGAAAAAACTGCGCTTTTTCTACCTTTACATACCCATAATATTTGGGCATACTCATACTTCTCAGTACAAATTCGCCATTAATATCTGTACGAACCACCTTGCCATATGCACTTACAAGGGCATCTTTAACCGGCAAATTATTGTGGTCTGTAACACGCCCTGTGATACCAGCTTTGATTTTAGGAATACTATTCCCAATACCAGCCCCCCCCCCAAACTCTTCTGTGCGGGTACAAGAAGTGGTCAGAAACATGAGCGAAAGGAGTGCAATCAATAGAAAATTCAAACTTGTTTTCATCATTATGAAGATTAAAATGTAATTCAATAATCTGGAAAAATTCCAATCGGTGGAATATTGCCATAAACTGATACAAAGAAACGATGTTTTTTGTAATTATGAAAATTAATTTTTTAGGGTTCTTACGTTTTCAAAATTAAAAATATATTATAAGTAACTAAAAAACAGTTATTTATATTTTTTTTTATTACAAAATCTCGTTTTATAAGAAAAAGTATTTAGTTAAATTTCATGTTTGAATCGTCATTTTAGGGGATAAAACGGTTTAGGCTTTGGGTATTATAGGGAAGCCTTCGCTTCGAGCGAAGGCTTCCCTACGAGAAAAATATCACTTCTTTGCCTCCTCCCAAAGGTCTCGCCCTTGTCTGTGTTGTGTCCTCTCCATAGCCGTCAGGCTACATCCATTCATCTGTCCCCGTAAGGTGTCTCACCAAACGGGGACACGACATTTTCCAAATAGGAAAACCTCAAATTTATCCTTTTTAGGCTAAATTTGCCCCCGTTTGGAGGAGACTCCAAACGGGGTAAGAAAAAGAACGCCCTCGTTTGTGTCCCCACAAACGAGATTTAGAGCCGTTTGTGGGGACACAAACGGCGGCTGTTTGAAACAGCTCGTAATAATTTTCTATGAACCACTAATTATTTTGCAGATAAGTCTCGGTATAGCGTTTCACAATAGACCGACATTATATTAACTGCGCAATCGCACATTTGCCTTGTTGTGTATCGCCATTCGCTACTATCAAATAGTTCATGGGATTTGTTCCATCAGAAAGTTCATTTGCAAAGAAATGAGTATTAATACCTTTATCTACAGTTGCTACATCAATTGGAATAGTGCTATTTTCATTATTGCTTATCCATACTTGTAATAAAGCATCTCCTTTGTTTTCTACTTTAAAAGTATCTGTAGAGGTATAATCTCCTGTAAGTGCTGTTTTTTGAGTATTACTGTCTATCACAATTTCAGTAGGATTATTGGTAGGTTTTTGGCTTGAATTAGAAGATTGAAGATATTTTAGTTCATAAAAATTTTCTACCTTATCGGGTGTTCTATAATAATAAGCAGCTAATCCAAAAAATACGCCATACATTTCTATGGCGAGTTCAGCCCTTGCATCTTCTAACTGACCTCTAAGGTTTTTATCTTCTGCCTCTATATATTGTTGTTGAGAACGAGCAGCTTGTGCCGTATTACGCCAAGTATCTATAGTAGTAATAAGATTTGCAAGATTAGGATTATTAATAGCTACAAGATTAGTATATAATTGATTTACAGCCGATAAACGCAATTCATAAGCACCGGTTTGAAAAACAGCACGTCCATTAGGCAATAACATTGTATATTGCGGTGTAGGTTGGTCATATTCTACTTGTATAAGTGTATCCCATTTTCTAATTAAAGTACTACGAAGTTCTTCTATTATGTTTTCAAATTGTTGTGTATAACCTCGATACATAGAATAGTTGCTATTTACTTTATCATATAGCATAGAAAAAGTAGTATAAGCGGGCAAAAACTGTTGGTAAAGCGTACTAATAGTTGTATCTATTGCAGCAAAACCTTTGAGTTTATCATGATGGTCTCGTGCCATCAATAACATTCGTTTGTAATTGTTTTTGGTAACATTATTAAAAGTGTTACGCAAGAGACTAA
>JBOFDL010000178.1:0-2864 GCA_051646985.1 Bacteroidales bacterium
CTCAGATTACACCTTTTTAAAACCCTCTCTGCTACAATTTTTCAATACGGATATTATACAATTATTGAACCACGTCGGACTTCCAACAATTACAGAGCGAGGAGGCAGAGTATTTCCAAAAAGTCAAAAAGCATGGGACGTAGCAGAAATACTGCAAAAATGGACAAAAAAAAAAGGAGCAATAATTCTTTGTAAATCAGCGGTAATCGAAATATCTAAGAAACAAAATAAAAACTTTGAAGTCGTATTTTCTCACCAAGGAAATGAATACGCAGAATCTAGTCAATCTCTGCTAATTGCAACAGGCGGAGTATCATATCCTGCGACAGGTTCAACTGGCGATGGTTATAAATTTGCAAAGAGACTAGGGCATCAGATTATTCCAATTCGTCCCTCTCTTGTTCCACTTGAGATAAAGGATTTTCAGAAATTTAGATTTAATAATTTTGCATTACGCAATGTAAAATTGTCATTATTTGTCAATGATATCGAAGTTGCCTCCGAGCAGGGCGAATTAACTTTTACAAGTTTTGGCATTTCAGGTTCTATTGTACTGCGACTTAGTCGTGCTACAGTGGATGCCCTATATGAAAAGAAAAAAGTAGAATTTAATTTAGATTTAAAGCCGGCACTAAGTAGTATTCAACTCCAAAATAGGATCCAACGAGAAATTAAGAATGCAAATTGTCTAGAAATTGAAAGTTTATTGCGTAAGTTGCTTCCAGCTCCCCTTATTGCTTTTTTTAAGGAAAAAAGTGGACTAAAAGAAAGTTGTAAAATAAGTAAAAATATTTGCGACAAAATTGTTCTCGAATTAAAAAAATGCAAATTGCAAGTCATTGGTCATCGTCCATTTACGGAGGCAATCGTTACTGCAGGAGGCGTAAGTCTCAATGAGGTAAACTCAAAAACAATGGAGTCTAAATTTATAAAAAGACTATATTTTGCAGGAGAGGTGCTAGATATTGATGCCCAAACAGGAGGATACAATATGCAATTAGCATTTTCTACTGCATGGATGGCTGGCACAAATATTGCAAATCAGTTAAAGGGATCTTTAAAATAAATTTATGATTTTTCGACTTGGATTAGACGTTGGCTCTACAACTGCGAAAATTGCAGTTGTAGATTTTAATGGAAAAATGGTATATAATAGTTATAAACGACATAATACCAAAATTACGGACACAATCTGCTTTTTTTTTGACGAAATAAAAGAAAAACTTGGCAATTGCAGAGTAAGTGCGATGATTACAGGCTCTGCAGGAATGGGTATATCGGAGGCTGCAAGCATACCATTTGTACAAGAGGTTGTAGCCGCCTCAAGATTTATTTTCGAGAAATATCCAAGTGTACGCACCTTAGTTGATCTTGGTGGCGAAGACTCTAAAATGATATTTTTTTCTCCTGATCGTCAACCTGACATTAGAATGAATGGAAATTGTGCAGGAGGAACAGGAGCATTCATTGATCAAATGGCAATGTTACTAAATATTCCTATAGAAAAACTTAATGAACATCTTACCGAAAATCCAACCATCTATTCCATTGCATCGCGATGTGGAGTATTTGCAAAAACTGATGTGCAGAATCTCATTAGTCGCGAAGTTCCCAAAGCAGATATTGCGGCAAGTGTATTTCATGCTGTAGCAATGCAAACAATGAATACACTTGCTCGTGGTTGCGATATATCCTCAAAAGTTTTTTTTTGTGGAGGTCCATTCTCTTTTCTGCCTTCTATAAAAAAATATTTTTTAAAAGCAATGCACTTATCGGAAGAAGATGTTATTAATGCAGAACACTCCGAGTTAGTTTCAGCAAATGGGGCAGCCCTTATGGAAGCAAATCGACTTGAAGTATCTATAGGGGAATTATATAAACGCATTGCTGAAAAACGAATAAATGTAAGTCCACGAAATAATGCACTCCCTCCACTTTTTTCCTCTGATACTCAACGAAAAATTTGGTTAAGTAAAGAGAAGGAGACTGAATTATTAAAAATAATAGACATTCCAGACTATACTGGAAAAAATTGCTATATAGGAATAGATAGTGGCTCAACAACAACAAAGATTGCTGTTATTGGAGAGAACAAAGAACTTATTTTTCGCTATTATACTCATAATAATGGCAATCCTCTATATGCAATCAAACAAGGATTGTTGGAATTTGATCAAGAAATGCAAGTGAATAATAAGCAAATAAGCATTATTGGAAGTGCTGTTACAGGCTACGGAGAAGATTTAATTCGTGCAGCATTTGGCGTTGACCATGGAGTTGTGGAAACGATTGCTCACTATACTGCCGCTCATTTTCTAAATCCCAAAATCAGTTTCGTTCTAGATATTGGAGGACAAGACATGAAAGCCATTTTCATAAAAAATGGCGAAATTACAAGAGTTGAACTTAATGAAGCTTGCTCTTCAGGTTGTGTCTCATTTATTGAAACATTTGGAAAATCTTTAGGTTATAATGTCCAAGAGTTTGCGGACTTAGCATGTACAGCACAAACTCCATGCGATTTAGGCACTCGATGCACTGTATTTATGAATTCAAAAGTTAAACAAGCTCTACGTGAAAATGCAACAACCGCAGATATTGCGGCAGGATTATCTTACTCAGTTATAAAAAACTGTCTTTATAAAGTTTTAAATTCTAACAACTTAGATGCACTAGGAGAGAATATTGTAGTACAAGGGGGTGCGTTCAAAAATGCCTCTATTCAACGAGCATTAGAAATACTAACAGAAAAAAAAGTTACTTGCAGCAAAATTCCTGAACTCATGGGAGCCTATGGAGCTGCGCTTATTGCAATGAAATAAAATGATTAGAAATAAGTTACTATACACGATAAGTGTCATTGT
>JBOFDL010000179.1:0-3102 GCA_051646985.1 Bacteroidales bacterium
TACGGATTTGAGGTGATTGAAGGCGGATAGTCTTTCGCTAATGGCAAAGTCGTGTTGGTGTTTGCTTGTGGTGAGGGTTTCTATGGATGTTTTGGATTGTTTTAAGAGTTCATTGAGTGCATCAATACTGAGGGCGGTATTGCTGGGATTGTAGTCTGTTCCGTAGGCTGTGCAAAATGAGATTTCTACTTCAAGGTTTGCAACATTTTTGGTGTGTCCTGTTTCGTGTTTTGGGCTCATAGTATTATTTTTTTTTGGTTAGTTCTACAAAAATAAATAAGGATTATGAGTTTCGCAAATTTTTATAAAAATATCGAACAAAAAGTTAATGTTTTGTATTTGATTTAACAATTCTCTACTCTCCTTTGTTGTTCTATATTAGTCAAACATTTTTTTTGCAAAAAATGTTCGATAAATCCATCGCCACAGTAGTTGAATATAGTTTTTATGTAGATAAGTTGTATAGTGGTACTTATCGGCTTGAATATTTGGCTCTATTGTTTTGGGGTGTATTAGAGGTAAGATAGAGTGGACTTCTGCCTTTAATAGATTTTGGTAAGTGCTTGTAGAGCTTGCAAAGTGGGTTGCATCTGTGCCAATACCTATGTTAGAAATTAGATTTACGTTGGGAACAATGGCGAGTTTATTTTTTCGCCATTTTAAAAACATATACTGATAGTCCCAAGCATCAAGATTTTTACGCTTCATTCTTATGTATTTATCTGTGTGCACCATTCTTTCATTGAAGCTGTGAAAGTAACGCTTTGTTATGTGTTTGAACTCAGCTAAAGACCAGTCTTTTAAATACAGGTCAAAATCCGTCCATGAATCTCTCCAAGTTGCCCAGCCCCAAGTGCCTCCATAGATAGAGAAGTAATAGGAGGCATCGCCTCGTTTAATTTCGTTTTGAGTGTTTAAACCAGAGATATACATCATTCTTGAATCGTTTTTATACTTTTCAAGTAATGTTTCACAGTAGGGGAAAAAGTCGGGGTGGGGTAAACAATCGTCTTCAAGGATAAGACCCTGTTCTACGTGTTTAAAAAACCATGTTATAGCGGTTGAAGGACCGTGCGCTACGCCTAGATTTTCGGTTTGAAAAAGTGTTTTTAGTTCACACGCCCAATCTATTTGCTCTATAATGGCTCTTGTTTTTGCACATTTTTCAATATCTCCTAGATTATTTTTACGAGGAGCATCTGCTGCAATAAATAAGTGGGTGGGTTTTTGCTTTTTAATCTCATCAAACACTCGCTGTGCTATCTCAGGGCGATTAAATACAATGAAAAGAATGGGGGTTTGAAAACTGCTCATGGCATATTTAGTCAAAAAAGATAGTTTTTACACTATGTGTAGTGCGTTTTTCCTCTGGAGGTATCTGCATATAGTCTCCGTAGTGTTCTTTAAGGTAAATATCAGGGTCTTTAGGAGCAGAGAGTTCATAACCTTCAAACTTTACTGTACTCAAAGGAAACATATCGGTAAACTTATGCTCTCCATTGTAGCAAAATGGCACGCCTGCTGAGGTAAATAAGCGTTGAGGATTTGTAATCTTTACCACAAGGCGCATTATGCATACCAAGATGAAAGCAAATGGCAGGAGTATCTTGCCTGAATATTCCATATACTTGCCTTTATAGAAGCGTCGAGAGCGTCGAAAGGCATTGCCATACCAATATTCGATGGTTGACTTCCATCGTTTTGAAGGCATAAATTCTAAGGGAAATATGTCAAGGTATACACCTCTATATTTTAAGTTAACATGTTTATACGCTGGGTCTTCTATCAAAGAATTTTTGTCAACCACACGAGCAAACTTAAAAAAATAGTTCTCGTCGGTATCTTCATTTTCTAGGGAGAAACGCTCAGGAAGTTCTTTCTTTAGGATATTTAACAATCGCTTATAGTCTTTTTGCAGTACCCCAATATCCAAGTCATCATCCCAAGGAACAAATCCTTGATGACGCACTGCCCCCAAAAGAGAACCATAGGCTAACCAATATTCAATGTTATGTTTTTTGCAAATGGCAACAAACTCAAGAAGAATCTCAAGCATTCTTTTTTGCGAGCGTCTCAATATGGTTCCCTCTCCGTTATATTTGCTAAAGTTTTCCATCATCATTATTTTTTTGTGCTAACATAGATAAAACTCTATATGACTATCTTTTTATATTTATTTTTGTGCAATAATTCGAGCGTATGTTTCATTTTTTCCTTGATAAGGGGCAAAATCCTTTGCCTCTTCTGCATATTCAACATTAAATCCTTTCTCTTTCAATCTAGCACATAATGCATTTATTTCTACAAATCTTCGATAATGATTGTCGTAAACAAAGGCATCTGTGGATTCTTTTACTGGAGTGCCAAGTTTATATATTTCATTTTTTTGACCTCTAAACTCTATACAAAATTTACCACCTGCATTGAGTTGATTGTAAGCCCAATTTAAAACCCGTATCTCCTCCTTTTCACTAATAGAGTGCAGGGTAAATCGAGAGTAAACAACATCAAACTTTTCTGTTAACGTGAGGTTTGTAAAGTCTCCAGCATAAAATCGAAGATTAGTTTGTGATTGATGCCTTTGTTTGAGTGTTTCGATTGCTTTAATACACTGATCTATTGCTAAGATATGATGGTTTAAAGAAGCAAAGAATACAGCATCTCTTGCTGTTCCACACCCTAGTTCTATAATACTCCGTTTTTGTCCTCCTATTTTTTCTGCACAAAATTGTGCAAAAAGGGTAGGGTTTTCTTCTGCCTTACAACTCGCGTAGTATTCTTCCCAATAATTTATATCCATTATATTTTATTAAAAAAATTATATTTTCACTCAACACATTTAGGTGGATTGGCAACAAAATTAAGTATAATTTTCGGCTTTATTCTTGTAAAGAATATGCAAGGCCATTTTACCTTGGATTATATCCCGATTCTTCCAATATCTGGAGGTAGTTATTGCTTAACATCAAATCTTTTAGCGTTATCTTATCATTTTGTTCCATGTATTTTTTTACCAAGCGATAGCCTAACCAATTGGCTGCTTTGCCAGGTGCTTCGCGTGAGAATTCTTGTGTAAATGGACGCTCTTCTGTAAATTTAGCA
>JBOFDL010000180.1:0-1730 GCA_051646985.1 Bacteroidales bacterium
TGAAGTTTGCGCCTTTTTTTATGCGCTATCCTTTTACGAGTAACTCCTCTAAGGCAGTAAAATTGATTATTTTTCCCTTGCGCAGTTGAAAGCTAATAAGCCCATCATTTACCATTTCAGAAATAGCCCGCGATAAAGAAGAACGTTCTACCCCGAAATATTTGGATAAAGAAGCAATACTTTGTCCTAAATCAAAATTGCCATTTATCTCTCGAGAAAGTATATAATAAACCATCTTTGCTTTGATGCCTTTTTGGGCAAATATTTTAAGCCTATCAGAAATATGTTGCATACGATTAGCATTAAATGCCATTACGCCCCGCATAAAATTAGAACAATGTCTCATTTGATTTTCAAAGGCTTCCTTCGCAATGAATAATACTTCACAATCTTTTTTTGCAACTATATCCATAGGTAGATGATTATCATCTGCAAATAAAAAAGCAGAGGCTAAAGGTTGAGGCGCTTGTAATTCTTCTAGAGGCATTGCAAAACCAGATGAGGTTACCATATCAACCTTAACCTTCCCTTTTATGAGTATCATTAATTGCAATACTTTATCCCCTTGAGAGGCAATCCGTGCTCCTTTTTTGAATTGCTTGAGAATATGAGGTATTGTACAGGCAGACCGCTCTACTTTCTCTGCGGAATGATTACTGCACATCATTGTACAGAAAAATGGCAAATCCTTACTTTCCACTTTTTTTGAGTTTTGATGCAAAGATAGTGATAAATATCACGTTTTATAAGCTCATAAGTACAATCTTCATTGAAATTCTTCTTGATTTTAAAACGAATGATTATAAAATATTCCGATGATATTAGTACTGCGTTTATTAATGTTTAAGATTAGGGTATTTAATCCTTTATTAAATAAACTTTTATCAATATTATGGTCAAAACGATAATATAATTCAATCTCACTGGTTTTAGATACAGTATATTTCATCCCTACATAACAACGCATTCTATCCATATAATTGCTAATCAATAAGGGCGTAAATAGGCGGGTTGATAGTTCAACATAAGATTGTAATGTAATGGGCGATGAAACTTTATATTCTGTCATCAATCTTGAACGTAATGCCCATGCTGCTTTTTTATTAAAAAGAAGATGATTGGGTTTTACAATTACCATCGTCCATAATCGCTCCCTTAATGAGAGTTGCCATTGATTGTTTATGGGATAGGAAAGTATTAAATCAATATTATTGCGATATCTATTTTCCCAATTTCTTTGATTGTTAACGAAGATATGACTGAAATCGGCACCAACTTTAATATATTTATTGAATCTATAAGAACTTCCGAGCATTGAACAAAGTCTATCTAGATTATTCAAAGCGTTTATTATACGCAGTTCTTCGCCCAAAAAAAATTCAAAATCTTTAAATTCTTTAGAAACTAAAAATCCTGTTCTATATTCAATATCTCTTTCTTCGCTTAATTGACGTTCAATATCTTGAGTATGGCCATTTACCATTAAAAAAAATGTGCAACAAGATAAAATCAATTTTCTCATAATCTAGGCAATACTTCGGGGCGTATTTTGAGGTATATAAATATTTTGATTTTGGTAAGTATTTTTTGTACTCGCCAAAATCAAAAATACAGTTCAACTGTTTGACCTATGGCTCAACAATATTAAAGTATGGATTTGAGGGCTCAAGGCTTGAAAATAGCGCATCGAGTAAGTCTTGTTTGCCATTGAGAATGATTTTTTTGTCGGC
>JBOFDL010000181.1:0-2992 GCA_051646985.1 Bacteroidales bacterium
GCTGTTGCCGGAATTATGGTATATATTTCACTTGATGAACTATTACCTATGTCGGAGAAATTTGGGGAGCATCACCTCTCAATTATTGGTGTGCTTGGAGGCATGGCTGTTATGGCAATAAGTTTACTGTGCTTTTAGAAAAAAATCTCAATGATCTTCTTGTTTGCAAAATATATCTGCAAAAGTAGCCTTGTAGGATTACATTGAGCAAGCCCTCCATGTCAACAAAAAAGCCCCACAAATAGCAGGGCTTGATAAATAGAAGTAGAACTATTTATATATTATACTTGAAACAGCGATAAAATAAAACATTTTCTACTATAAACGAAAATTGAAGTATTAAATTTCCATCAGTATCATATTCATATATTTTGCGAGGAGTATTTGGAATATTTGCATCCCCACATCCAGAGCCAATAATAATATTGGTATTATCAGAGTAACCAAACATATTGCCTTGCCATTGGGTACTAGATACAGCATTAGAAAATGTTACTTGAAGAGATTGTGATGGCTTTAGTGAAGAGATTGATTCATCAACTAAATATTTTTCAAAAAATGAACTTTGTTTTATGGCTCCTACCTCTAAATCTCGATAATCGAAATTGTTATTAGAGGAGTTCCAGTCCGAAAAATTATTGAAAAAGTGAATATAGTACTTCGATTGGTCAGTCTCGTGGGGAATATAAGTAATGGTATGCTGCCCCAAATTGGGTCGCCCTGATGTTTGCGATAGATAAGTGTATTGAGGAAAAGCATCAATAATATTTTTATTGCTGGTAATAATCCAATCTATAGCAGGGGTACCATAAATATCTTTTACCTTAATAATGGCAGATAACTCTCTAGCACTAATTAGTAGCGAAGAAGTATTGTTCGCCTCTCTCCAACAAGATATAGAGTTGGCATGAAACCAATCATTATTATTCTTAGTAAAATCATAGCCAGTAAAGAAATTGCGCATATTTAGAATTATACTCGCCTTGCCAGTTGTTCTATCTACTGACTCAACTAAGTCTTCCATTTGTCCATTTGCATTTACCAATCGCAGCAGGTCATTATTACTTCCTATGATCATATCATGATGTTGTTGTCCTAGATTACTCTCATATATTCTGATAACTTGCCCTGTTTTACTATTAACAACTACAACTTGATGATATTTTGGCTCAAAAATCCAATCCCCATTTTCGTCTATAATTAAGCGAGAGTTAATATGTATGTTTTTTACAATATGTCCTCTTAAATATCCATCATTATCGTAAAAGGCAAAATCCAACAAAAATGGTTGCCAATCAAAATGCGCCATAACAGGAGCAATAAACAATCCTTTTGATGGTTTTTTACTTGAGGACTGAAAATCCTTTTGAAGTTGTAAGGGAACTTTGGAGTTTGAATGTTCCCATGATAGTGTACCTTGATATTGATAGCAATGATAATTTTTTTCATTGACCGCTTGCACATAAATTTTAAGAATACAGTCTCTATCAGGCAAAAAGCCGAGAGCAAGAAACTCCATCTCCTCACTATATTCTAAGTTATTTACTTCTCGTGTAAAGTCAGGTCTATAAGGAGACTCAATAGTGTACCATACTTTTACAGGCTTCTCACTTTTAAAATAAACATATACTGAGAGTTGATTGATTCCATAGGGGTTAATCAAAAGTAATGGTTGCTCTGCGGTATAAGTATTTTGCTCTTTTAATTCTCGAATTTCAACTGCTACAGCCTCTTGATTTTCTATATTGTAAATTTGATCAGCATTATATGAAAAAGGCTTTGATGTAGTGGTAAATGCATTGTACACAATGGGTGCATAATAATTTATTGGAAACTCCTCTATAGGCTCTTCTTTATTACAAGAATTAAGTATAAAGATGCTTAATAGCAATGCCCATTGTAAAAATTTTAGGTGAGTTTTCATAATAATAATTGAGATAAATTAATTGGGTGCAAATGTAATTAAAGAAATTTCTTCTGACTACTCACATTCAAATAAAATGCCATTTTTTAACCCTAATATGAAGGTATGATAACCGCTAAATATTATGCTAATTTTTAATTATCGCAAAGAGGTTATTTACTTTTTTTGAAGAAAAACATCTCCCATATTTTATAGAAATACCGTAAACTTAAAATAAAGATATTCGAGTAGATTTTATTCTCCCGTAAAGCCTGTAAATGTTCCTTCATTATAGTAACATAACTTTGAAGCCCATTGGTACTAGCTCCTCCTAGCCTCATGGTTACCATATCAATTGGCAAATAAAGCAATACACTTTTTTCTACTACGATCAATCTCAATAAAAATTCAAAATCAGCGGCAATTTGATAATTTGTTTTATATGGAGTTATTTTATTAAACCACTCTCGTTTGATATAGCATGATGGATGTGCAGGCATAAAACCAAAGCGCATTAAAGATGAATGAAATATTTTTGAAGAGTAGTAGCGAACACATTTTTTTAGATTTGCAGGAGACACGAAATGAACATCGCCATATACAACATCAATTTCTTGATTGTTGAAAGCATTAGCAATGTTTTGAAGAATATCATTGCTACTAAAAAAATCATCGGAATTTAATATTCCAACAACATCTCCCGTTGCCATTTTTATCCCCTTGTTCATTGCATCATAAATACCTTTGTCAGGTTCTGAGATATACTTAAATGAAAACTCACGATAGTCTTTTAAGCACTTAACTCTATTCTCTAAATCTTTAATCAGTTGAATTGTTCCATCATTACTTGCTCCGTCAACAATTATATATTCTATGTTATTATAAGTTTGACTTAAGATGCTTTCAATGGTATCCGAAAGTGTATGATAACTATTATACGTTGTGGTTATAATGGAGATAGTTATCATGATTTTAAGATTCTTTTACTTATATAATATAGAAAAGTAAGCCTGCAACGTATCTTATTCCATAGAGACCGAGTGCTTTTTTCACTTGTTTGCGATGCATTATTTTGATGTCGTCTATACA
>JBOFDL010000182.1:0-6603 GCA_051646985.1 Bacteroidales bacterium
TAGTTTTAGATGAAAGTGGAAAGCGTATCAGTGAAAAAACGGCAGAAGGACAACTAACCTCTGTGAGTTTAAGGGGACTCCCTGCTGGCTTTTATATCTTTTTAGTTAAGACAGATGGAGGAATTATAGTCAAGCGAGCAATGAAAATAAATTAACATCAACTATAATAAGGACTCCATTTCGCTTCTACGTTACGACATACAAAACTTCTTGGGTTCATTAAATATACTGTACTCTTTTTGTAAGAATCAGAATTTATTTTTACCTTCGTACCCCTTTTTTATTAATTCTTAATGAATATATAGTTGATGCAAACTTCATTCTTACGAACATTTTTGTTTTTAACCTTCCTTCTCGGATTGTTCTCTACAAAACTATATGCTGTAAATACAACCACGCAAGGCACAGAATTTTACCTGTCCTTTATGCCTAACAATACGAGCAGCCCTACGCTCAAACTTCTCATTTCTGCAAAAAATGCATGTACAGTAACCATTACTGGGAATAACTACAATCAAACTGTAAGTGTAGGAGCGGGAAGTACTGCCGTTCACACTATCACAAGAAATGCTTCTGCATACACAAGTAGTTCTTTAACTGTTAGCAATACCGCTCTTCGTGTAGTAAGTACCGATACTATATCGCTATACACAAGTAACCACATGACTTATTCTTCTGATGCAAACAACGTGCTTCCAACTTCTGCCCTTGGCAGTAAGTATATGGCTGCATCTTACGCAGGAGTTTCCAACGTTTCTGACCAAAAATCTACCGCTTTAATTGTTGCTACAGAAAATAATACTCGGGTCAATATTACCCCCCGTATTTATAGAGATTCTGTAGTAACTCGCACCGTTAATCGTGCTACAAGTGTATCTCTCACTTACCAACTCCAACATCCCATTTATGGCATGATATTAGTTGATTCTGTGATAAGTGGCACCGGCTCACATAACCTCACATTAACCTACAAGTTGCCAAGTTATGGGAACACAGTTACAACTCCCACAATGAACGCCGGACAAGCCTACCTATATGCTACAAGCGCCGACCTTACTGGCACAATGATAGAGGCTCAAGACTGTAAAAAAATCGCGGTATTTAGTGGACATCAACGTACCTCTGTGGGGATGCCTCTAAGCAAATCTTATTCCTCAGACCACTTAATTGAACAAATGCTTCCCTTCAATTCACTGGGTAAAAACTTTGTGCTAGTACCTACAGTGGATAGAATAAAGGATAGAGTGCGAATTATTGCCTCTGAAAATGACACGGAAATAAATATACATAATAATACCTATAATCTACAACAAGGAACATTTTATGAAACCGACCTATCAAGTGTAAGTTTTATGAAAAGTTCAAAACCTGTAATGACACTCCTCTTCCCTATCTCAATAAGTGCTCCTGATGGGAATAAAAATAATAACCTTGGCGACAACTCTATGATTTGGGTAAATCCAGTTGAACAAAATTTGCCTGATATTATTTTTGCAGCACTCCCGACAAACTTGGTTGCAAACCATTACGTCAATATCGTAGTTAAAACCTCTAGTGTAGGACAAACAAGTTTTAATGGCACAAATATTGCCTCATATTTTAGCCCTGTACCTAACAATAGTACCTATTCTTATGCTCGTATAGGAGGCATCAATGCTAACTCTGCTCATCGCCTGCAAAACCCCGAAGGACTTGCTGCCTATGTATATGGTTATGGAAATGCCGAAGCTTATGGATATACCGCAGGTTCAAGCGTTAAAGATTTATTGCTTAACTTCTTTGTTGACGGAATTCCTTCTGATGAATTAGGCGAAGTTACATTTCTCGAAAAAGACACTCTAGAACTTCGCACTACCGTTGATAGTATAGATAGTGATTTCAAAGTGGAATGGACAACAGATGCCATTGTGCAAGATGGCAAAATAATCTTTGATAGTGCCGGTTGTAGAACTCTCTCTCTAACAATCTCAGACCCTCGAGATGTATGTACACCCTCTCGCTCTGTATCTAAAAAAATTTGTATCCGTCCAGAAAGTATAAAAATTCCTATTATACCTCATGTATGTCAAGGACAAACTCTGACTAATTCATATTTTGAAAATGCCCAAAACATCAAATGGTATACTTCTGACACTTCAAGTATCGGTAGTTCAACACCCCCAACAGTGAGCGATACAGCAACAGGCTCTATATTTTTCTGGGTTACTCAAACAAAAAATGGCGTTGAAAGTGATAAAGCAAAACTCCAAGTTAATATCTACCGTCCTGTCCCTCAAATGAGCGATACAAGTATTTGTCTTGGAACAAGCATTACACTTCCTTCTATGTTTGACGGAAATACCGTAAGTTGGCATAATACTCAACTCACTCAAACTCCCGATTCAATTGGAATATATGTCTATACGGCATGGGTAGATAATAGTTATTGCCCTGTAGAACGGACACTAAACGTACATGTAAAACCTTTACCTCAATTGCTCGTTTCAATGCCAGACACTAGTTATATTAAACTAGGCGAATCGCTTACATTAAAAGCAAGTTCTATTGATAGTGCACATATTACTTGGAGCATTAATGACACAATTATTGCGCCAAAAGAGGTCGGTATGTACAGTTATACCGCAACTGCAAATGGCGCATTATGCTCTTCAACAAAAACTATATATGTTTTTGTTGGAAAAAGAGAACAAACAATTCCAAGTATAGAAAATATTGTAAAAGTATTTGATTCTATTGGTTTTTCGCTTCCTATACTCCAATCTTCAGCAGGTCTTCCTATTTCATACAGAGTTGAAGAGAATCCGGTTATTTCAATATCAGAACTTCAAGTCTCGATACTTAAAACTGGCACTGTTACTGTTACTATAGAACAAATTGGGGACGAATCGTTCTATCCAAAAGACTCGTCATTTACAATTACGATTCTTCCAAGTCCTCAAAGTATTCAACCAATTACAGATATAGTAAAAGTCTATGGTGATGAAGATTTTACTATTACAGGAAATGCAAGTAGTAATCTGCCTGTCACTTTTAATATTTCCTCTAATAATGATGTGATTGATTTGGATGAAGATAGAGTTCATATACTAAACGTAGGTGCTCAACAAGTAACTGCGACACAAAATGGAGATGAGAATTATTTACCAACATCACTAAACTTCTCTATAATTATTGAACAAGGAACGCAAAAGATCAATGTTACAGAGTCCATTCTTAAAACTTATGGAGATGCTGATTTTGTAATAAATGCGCAAACAACAAGTAAATTACCGCTATCATATAGATTGAAGTCTAACTCAGATGTTATCGCATTAGAGGATAGCCTTGTAAAAATCCTGAATACAGGAATGACTACAGTTTATGTTGAGCAAGATGGAAATATAAATTATGCTCCTGCACAGGCAATTGTCACAATAGAAGTGGAAAAAAAGGCACAAATGATTGAAGCATTTCCCGATATTACTCAATATGCAGATAGCCCTCAGTTTGGCTTGAAATTAACGTCCGACAGTCATCTTCCTGTAACTTTAGAAGTTGAGAATAATGATGTTTTAGAGATTAGAGATAGTACTGTTTATGTAAAAGGTATAGGAAAAGTATTAGTAAATGCCTCACAAGCAGGAAATCGTAATTATTTGCCTGACACATATAATTTCTACATTGAAATTGTTGATGTCGAGCCACGCATTATTGTACAACCGTCTTGGAAAGATGGAGAGGGTAATAATACAGGCAACCATTGCCTTAGCGTAGTTGCCTTAGGTACTAATTTAGAATATCAATGGTATTTTAATAACCAACCTATTTCGGGCGAAACAGATTCTATGATTTGTATTAGCAGTAATGATTTCCAAACTAAAGAGGGCACATATTTTGTGATAGTATCTAACTCTGCAGGAATGGAAAAAAGCAGACTGGTTAGACTATATAGTTTAAAAGAAATAGAAACCTTAATTACTCTATATCCTAATCCAACATCTAATGATGCATATATTGAGGCACAGGATGTAAAATTAAAAGGCGTTGTCATTTTAGATGAAGGCGGAAAAATTATCAATGAAAAAACAGCAGATGGTCAATTAACTTCGGTAAATTTAAGTAGGCTTCCCTCTGGTTTTTATATCTTTTTGATTAAAACAGATCAAGGAGTGGGAGTTAAACGAGTAATGAAAATAAACTAAATTTAGCCTAAAAAAAAGCAAACTTAATAGTTTGCTTTTTTTAGACTAAATTAATCAACCTCCTTAAAATGCTATTTAATCAAATAGCATACACTTGACGTAATGCTACGTACCAAACAAACCCATGTACATTCGAATATCCCATTTTTTGTAAGTTCTCTACATAAGAACGTAGTTGTATAGAGTGTGTATCTTTCTGCTGTACACCAAATTTATAATCAACAACTAACACTTGTTCGGCATTTACCATTACACGGTCTGGACGTTTCACAAAATGATGCTTCGAGTGTATAGTTTTTGGCAGTAAAATACTACTTTCTGTATATACTTTCCAGTTTCCAGAAAACCAATCTGCAACAAGAGGTTGTGCTAACATTTCCATAAGTTGAATGCGAATTTGGTCAAATTCAGTATTTTTAATTAGTCCTTCATTTATGTGGTGTTGTATTGCTTTTTCAACATCTTGTTTTGTAATAATTTGTTCAAATATCTTGTGCCACATTGTTCCACTTTTTTGCTGCAAGTTATTGCCGTGTAAAACATCATAAGGATTATGACGTAAGCATATTTGAGGAAACTGCAATTTTGATGAATAATTATCTAAAGAAATTGTATTTTGAGGCATATTTTTCAAGACCTCCTTAGTTGTTTTTTGTTCGCCAAAGCAAAATTGACTTTTTGTTACTTTCACTCCTTGAAGTTTTCCAAAACTAAAATCATCTTTATCTTCAAGCATTATACTCTCACAGGCTTTATGGAGTAGTTGTGCTATATTATTTATATCATTTTTAGTATCTGTATTTTGCGCAAAAATATATAATTGCTCTCTAGCTCGAGTAAGAGCAACATAAAGCAAATTCAAATTTTCAACATAAGATTGTAATTTTTCTTCTATTCGTTGTGCTGCAAAAATGGTTTTATCTAGGGTATCTGTATATTTTATTGGAACAGTTTGTAGTCCATTAAAAGGCTCTTTATTTGTATTAAACCAAACATCACTATTTGTCTTGGTATCAAGTATCCAACTTGCAAATGGCAAAATAACGACTTTATATTCTAATCCTTTAGATTTATGAATACTACTTACCGTAATAGCATCTTGTCCTTCTGGACATTGTAATGGAAGTTTTTCTTTACGCTCATCCCACCATACAAGAAAAGAACTTAAATCCGAAAGATGTCTATTTGTGAAATTGATAATATGCTCATGTAGTGCTTGTAAAAACGGAAGTTCTTTTTTTTGTTGATTTAATGAAAAATACTGTATTAATTTTTCAAACATTTCAGGCAGAGCTAATAAAGAAAGGTGCTGAAGAAAATCAAGTTCTGATTGACAAAGTCTTTTTTGAAATGATTTAAAATGTGATTGGTTTTTATAAATGCTCAGTTGGTAGGCTGCAAATGCATGACTAACTTGATCCTTTTGCCCTGCAATAATCCGCATTAGACTAATACAAAATTGGACTATTGGAGCTGCATTCAGCATCAAAGCATCTTGTGAGATGAGATTGAAGGCAGGAAGTTCTGCATTTTCATTTATAAGTAATGCATCAACAATACTGCGAGCTTCTAGACTCGTGCGAGTAAGTATGGCAATATCTCTAGAGTGATAACCGCTTTGTAGTAATTGAACGAGTAATCTGGGTATTTTCTCTAGGGTAATTTCTTTTGTTGAAAGAACTTCTTCTTTTGTTTTAGTGATAAATTCAATTTGCACAAATCCTTTTTGTTCATCTATCTTTTGCGATATTTGCTCTACATCTGCATAAGCTGTTTGCAATAATGCCTTCATTTCTTCACGATTCTGAAGGTTTTCATTTTGCGCAAGAGTCGTATTAATTTGACATTGTAATAAATTTGCGCAACGTTGCAGCATTTCATTATTAAAATTCACAACACTTGGTAAACTACGATAGTTCTTGTCTAAAACCTTACGATTCACCTTTCCAAATTTCTCGAGATCTTTATCAATACCCTGTGCTAAAATACGCCAATCACCATTGCGAAAACGATAAATACTTTGTTTTACATCGCCTACAACCATTGCCATATTGTCTTGTGACAAACAATTTTCAATCAATGGTCTAAAGTTTTTCCATTGCTCTACCGAAGTGTCTTGAAATTCATCTATCATAAAACTATGATAGAGACTTCCTATTTTTTCATAAACAAAAGGCACGTCACTATCTCCCACCAGTCCCTTGAGCAGTCTGGCGGTATCACTTATCAGGAGCAAGTTGTCATCAACAGAGAGTTGTGTAATTTGCTTATAAATGTCAGCCAGCAATCCGAATGCCATAATGTTTTTCAAAATCACTCTTGCTGTTTCATAATTAACCTCATTGATTTGCCAATAGTTAAGACTGTTCGATAGTGTTTGATTCAGATATTGATAGGCGGCAGTCAACGGAGGTGTTTGTTG
>JBOFDL010000183.1:0-6224 GCA_051646985.1 Bacteroidales bacterium
GTAGTGGTAGATTACTATGATTCACCCACACCCTTGGCGCAAGTAGCCAGCATTACAGTGCCCGATGCTCGTACCATTCAAATTCAGCCATGGGAAAAGCCTCTTATCCCTGCTATCGAAAGGGCAATTATGCAAGCAAATCTTGGTTTTACTCCTCAAAATAATGGAGATAGTATTCGCATTAATGTACCTGCCCTTACCGAAGAACGCCGTAAAGATTTGGTAAAGCAAGTAAAAACAGAGGGAGAACAGGCACGTATGAGTATTCGTAATACGCGAAGAGAGACGATTGAGGCAATCAAGAAGCGTCAAAAAGATGGCTTGCCTGAAGATAATGCAAAGACCTTAGAGGCTGAGGTGCAAAAAATAACAGAAAGTTATAACAAAAAAGTAGATGAGGTTTTGGATAAAAAGGAGAGAGAAATTATGACGGTTTAGAGATCTTTCTTTTTCGTACTTTTTATGTATAAAAAATCAGCCATTATTAAAAGTATGGCTGATTTTCTTTATTAAGAAAGAGCGAGAGACGAGATTCGAACTCGCGACCCTCAGCTTGGGAAGCTGATGCTCTACCAACTGAGCTACTCTCGCCATTATGCATTAGTAAACTAATTTATACAAAGGTAATATTAAATTGTAAATTGAATACAGAACTATACATAGCGAAACGACTGATTTTTGGACAAACTCAAAATACGGGTTTTTTACGACCGATTATTCGTATTGCCATCGCAAGTGTTGCATTAAGTATGGCTGTAATGATTATTGCGATAGCAGTACTTGGAGGCTTTAAACAGCAGATTACTCACAAGGTTACAGGTTTTTTATCGCATTTGCAAATTGTGAATTACGATGGAAATACGTCGTATGAAACTGAGCCTATAAATTATGATCAAAACTTACTTGACTCTATTAGCAAAATTTCGCAAGTATCCCATTTTCAGCCTTTTGCCATTAAGCCAGCAATTGTTTCCACACAAAGGGATATGCAGGGAATTGTACTTAAAGGGATTGATGAAAATTTTGATTGGAGTTTTTTCTCCTCCTGTATGCTTGAGGGAAGTGCCTTTAAAGTTAACGCTGATAAAACATCAAATCAAATTGTATTATCGGCACATTTGGCAAAATTATTGCATTTCAATCTAGGAGATACTCTTACCACTTATTTTGTTCAAGACCCTCCACGAATTCGGCGATTTATAATTGCAGGCATTTATGATACAAAATTTACAGAGTTTGATAAATTATACGTTTTGTGTGATATAAAACATATACAGCGGCTGAATGGTTGGGGCAAAAATCAAATGACAGGAATTGAAATCTATATACACGATTTTGATAAACTTGATAAGGTAACGGAGCAAGTGATAGATTTAACGACACATCACCTTCATTTACACGGTTTTAGATTATTCGTTGAAAATGTAAAACAACGCTTTTCTCAAATATTTGATTGGCTTGCTCTGCAGGATTTAAACGCGTGGATTATTTTGTGGCTTATGCTTATTGTGGCAGGTTTTAATATGATCTCTAGTTTGTTGATTATTTTACTTGAACACGCTAGTACGATTGGTGTTTTTAAAGCCTTGGGAATGCAGAATATGCATATTCAAAAGATATTTATTTATCAATCTATATTTATTGCACTGCAAGGTATATTTTGGGGTAATTTTTTTGGCATTGGTTGTTGTTTGCTGCAACAATTTTTCGGAATTATTTCACTTGACGCTAATACGTACTATTTATCTGAGGTCCCTATTGCGATAAATGCATGGTATTTGATTGCATTGAATGTGGGTACACTTTGTGCAATTGTTGGAATGTTAGTACTTCCTTCATTGCTTATTGCTCGTATTAATCCTAGTAAAACCCTGCGTTTTAATTAAATGCTTTTTCGGCAAATTTGAGCAGGCTTTCTGATACTTGATCTGCATCTTCAATAAAGCCAATATGTCCCGAATTTTCTAAAATAAGAGTTTGTGCTTGCGGAAATTTTCGAATAAGATTATTTGCAGTTTCTATTGAAATATATCGGTCTTTTGCGCCAAAAATCATTAAAAGAGGCTTCTCAAATTGACTTAAAAATGGAGTCATATCCTCTCTTGACTTCATGCCCTCCAAACAGGCAATTGTTCCCTCATCATCGGCAAGTAATGCGCCCATTTCAAGATTGGCAATTGCTTCATAGGCTATATTTTCATTTTCTTTGGCAAACAGAATCGGAATACTTTTATATACCAATAATTCTTTTTTCCCTTGACGTATAACTTCAATTTCTTTATCTCGTAGTAACCGTTTTTCATCAGTGTCAGGATTCGGCGTCGAGTGAAGTAGGCAAAGGGCAGTGCTTAAATTTGGATATTTTTTAGCAAAGGCAAGTGCTACATATCCTCCCATAGAATGCCCTACAAGTATAATTTTTTTTAACTTGAGATGAGTACAAACCTCATGTACTGCATCTGCCATTTTTTCCATTGAATTTTTGTTGGAATAACTGCCGCTCAGTCCATGTCCTAATAAATCAATAGATACCGAAAAGTGAGATTTTGAAAGTAATTTGGCAAAATCTTCCCATACTTCAAGGGTCTCTAAATAACCGTGTAGTAATACGATGGCATTTCCATTATTTAACTTATCTCCCTCACTCGCGAAGCGTATCGCAAGATTTTTATGCATTATGAATTTTTCCATAGCGCAAATATACTTTGTAATTTGATATAACAAGTTGTTTTTTTTATCTTTGTTCGCTTTCAATCCTACCGTATTGTATCATTTGAATTAACATCATGGCAAAAATCGCAAAATCGCTTCTAGATTTAGTTGGCAATACTCCCCTTGTCCAAGCGATGGCTATAGAGCGCATTTATAATTTGAAGGCACAAGTGTTATTTAAATTAGAGTACTTTAATCCTCTTGGCAGTGTAAAAGATCGTATTGCGTTGGCAATGATAAATGCGGCAGAAAAAAATGGGACTCTCAAAAAAGGGTATATAATTATTGAACCTACTAGTGGAAATACGGGAATTGGCTTAGCATTTGTGGCAGCAATAAAAGGTTATCAAATAATACTTACCATGCCCGACTCAATGAGTCTTGAACGTAGAAATTTACTCCAGGCCTTGGGCGCAAATTTAGTGCTTACTCCTGCTGTTGAAGGTATGAAAGGGGCTATCAAAAAAGCAGAAGAATTACACACTCAAAACCCTCAAAGTATTATTTTGCAGCAATTTTCAAATGCTGCAAACCCTCTAACACATTACAGCACTACGGCTGAAGAAATATGGAGAGATACAGATGGCAAAATCGATATTTTTGTAGCAGGTGTTGGTACTGGAGGCACAGTGAGTGGAGTAGGCAAAAGGCTTAAAGAGTACAATAAAAATATACAGATTGTTGCTGTTGAACCCGCAGAATCTCCAGTCCTTAGTGGAGGCAAGCCTGCTCCGCATAAAATTCAAGGTATTGGGGCAGGATTTGTTCCACAAAATTATGATGCTAAAGTTGTGGATTTGGTTATGCAAGTGAATGCCGTTGATGCAATTAATACTTCACGAATGTTAGCCACCAATGAGGCTTTACTTGTCGGACTATCATCAGGAGCCGCAGCTTATGCTACGATTCAACTTGCGAAAGATGTCAAAAACCAATCATGTACTATTGTTACAGTACTTCCTGATACGGGGGAAAGATATTTATCTACGAGCCTTTATCAATCCTAAGTATTGTTGCTTGTATGAATAAGACATTTTTCTTCTCCCTTCTCTTTGTCCCCCTATTTGCACAATCGAAAATATCTATTCGAGTTGCGGCTGTAGGGAGTAGTATTACTTACGGAGTAGGCATACAAAATCATGAAGCAAACTCGTATCCCGCCCAATTACAAAAAAGCCTAGGTGAAGACTACGAAGTGAGAAATTTTGGAGTCAATTCAAATATTTCACTATTATCAGTAGATAGTTCTTATATGCAGACAATAGAATATCAAGCATCATTGGAATATAATCCTAATATTGTTCTTATTAAATTGGCAACGAATGAGGCAAAAAATTTTGATAGGCAAAAATTTGATAGTCTTTATAATCAGCATTATCAAGAACTTATTAATGTGTATCAAAAACTTCCATCAAAACCGAGAATTATCTTAATGACTCCTACTCGTTGTTATTTGCAAGAAGGATCATTCGCTGGTGCTGATACGGTGTACCGTAAGTATATAATTCCTGCCATCGAAAAATTAGCGTTTAACAATGAACTTGAGGTGATTGATATTTACTCCGTATTTCGAAAAAGTATTGATACTTATCTTATGCCAGATTCAATGCATCCAAGTGCAAGTGGAGCTGCTCGAATAGTTGAAAAAATACTTCCAGTTGTTACAGGAAATATTCGTAGAAATTGTATGGCAAAAATTGTAGCACCGAGTAATTCAACCATTTCAAACTTTCATGGATATACGATGTATGAATGGGATGGAGGTTATAAAATTGTAGAGCCACATCTTACCTCAAAAGGAGGAACTCAGTGGGTTTGGAGAGCCCGTTTTTGGGAACATAAACCAGAAATAGATATTGCACTTTTAGAGAGAGGGTTTCATATTGCATATTGTCCTGTCGAAAATCTTTTTGGAAGTTCTAAAGCCATGAAGAAATTTAATGAGTTTTATCGAAGAATGATAGATGCAGGATTCTCTGAAAAAGTCGTTTTGCTAGGCGCAAGTCATGGCGCATTAACCGTATATAATTGGGCTGCACAAAATACCAATAAAGTTGCGGCTATTTATGCAGACACCCCTATAATGAGTATAAAAAGTTGGTCAAAAAATCACCATAAAGACCTTACGGAAAAAATGATGAAGGCCTACAATTTTAATCATGAAAAAGAAATTTCGTTATGGCAAGAAAACATTACGGACTATGCAAGAAAACTGAGAAATATACCCATTATCCATGTTGTGGAAATTACAGACAGTCTTGCTCCTTCATCTAAAAACACAGAAATATTTAAATGTGCTATTCAAAAAGCGGGAGGATATATGACCGTTATTATGAGAGAAAATAGCCGATTCCCACAGTCTTTTTCCGTTTCGCAAAGCGTTATTAACTTCTTGCTTTCAGCAACGCAACAAGTGACTAATGGGTGCCTTATACCTATTCCTGGATATGAATGGAGAACCGCCTCTGGTTGGCAGAAGGGAACTGATTGGTGGGCTCAAAATGAGGAAATTTCGACTATCGTTCAAAAATCTTGTGAGATACTTTTATTTGGTAATTCTATTACGCAAGGTTTTGGTGGAGAACGTAAACGAATTGTTAAATATAATGGAAAGTCTCAACTGACAAAGGCTTTAGGAGATAGTGTGCGTTGGATAAATGCCGGTATTGCTGGAGATAAAATAGAAAATCTACTTTGGCGAATGCGTAATACCAATTATGAGGCAACTAATCCTCGCCATATCTTTATAACGATTGGTGTTAATAATTGTAGTGCAGGGGATTCATCAGAGGATATTGCTCAAGGTATTGCTGCGGTTGTACAACAAGCAAATACTCAATTTCCGAATGCGAAAATTACATTATTTGGGATGCTGCCTTATAAAAATATTCAAAAAACAAAAGCCTTACGTACTATTTTACAAAACACAACATTTCCTGAAAATGTTGTGTTTGTTGATACTTGGGAATGGTTTACTCGAACTAATGATGTCTTGAATCTTGACTATTATGCCAAAGACCTCATTCACCTCTCCCCAAAAGGCTACGAGATGTGGAGCAAGAAGATTGCAGACATTTATTTCCGAAATAGATAACAAAACGATACCCCTCCGCCCCTCAATCTCTCACCTCCCTTCATTACACACACATTAAAATCATCACGCATGAGTAAAAAAACACTTCACTTCGACAGCCTACAAGTACACGCAGGCTATCAACCCGATGCAACAGGCGCAACAGCCCCGCCCCTTTATATGAACAACGCCTATCAATTTGATAGCCCACAACACGCCTCAAACCTGTTTGCACTGCAAGAGTTTGGCAACATTTACACCCGCCTACAAAACCCCACTACAGACGTGTTTGAACAACGTATGGCGGCACTTGAAAAAGGAACAGCAGCCTTAGCCACATCTTCAGGGCAAGCAGCACAATTTCTTGCCATTCACAACTTAGCCCAAGCAGGCGATAACATCGTAAGCACCTCATTTTTATACGGAGGCACCTACAATC
>JBOFDL010000184.1:0-4428 GCA_051646985.1 Bacteroidales bacterium
CGAAATGCAGGAAAATCAAGCCTTATCAATGCTCTTGCAAATCAAGACGTCGCAATCGTTTCAGAAATTGCAGGAACTACGACCGATCCCGTAACAAAAAGCATTGAAATTAATGGAATTGGAGCCTGCGTTATTATTGACACCGCAGGTTTTGATGACGACCAAACAGATTTAGGCAAACTGCGGGTTCAGCGCACACAAGACAGTATAAAAAAAACAGATATCGCTCTTTTAGTTTTTGATGCTGCAAATACCACAAATGGATTTGAGATCGAAATGAAATGGGCAAAAACGATCGAGCATGCGGGCATTCCACTTGTTGTCATTCTAAACAAAATTGATAGCAGCAATGAAGAGCACGTTTCTCAAACAAAAAGCAAGCTCAAAGATCTTTTTCAAACTGACGTTGTCTGCACGAGTGCAAAGCATCATCAAAATATTGCAAAACTCATACAAGTTATTCTTAAAAATCTTCCAAGTGATGATAATGTATCAATTACTGGTCATTTAATAAAAGAAAGTGATGTTGTCATGCTTGTTATGCCGCAAGATATACAAGCGCCAAAAGGCAGATTGATTCTTCCGCAAGTGCAAACTATTCGCGATTTGCTGGACAATAAAGCGATTATCCTTTCATGCACGTTCGACAAAATGGAAGAAGCATTGCGTGTGCTTGCAAAACCGCCAAAACTCATCATTACCGACTCGCAAATTTTTAAGCAAGTTTCTGAGAAAAAACACACCGAAACGGCATTAAGCTCTTTTTCAGTTTTATTCGCTCGGTACAAAGGAGACGAAAAAGTCTACAAAGACGGTGCATTGTGGATTGATTCGCTTAACGAACAAAGCAGCATTCTTATAGCAGAAAGTTGCAGCCACATTCCGCTCGAAGGCGATATCGGCAGAGTAAAAATTCCCGCACTATTACGCAAACGCTTAGGCGAAAAACTTACAATACAAATTGTCTCAGGGCAAGATTTTCCTAAAAACCTAGAAAGCTACGATCTTATTATTCAATGTGGCGGCTGCATGGCAACTCGCAAAACTATTTTAAATCGCATTAAAGAATGTCTTAATCAAAATGTTCATATATCAAACTACGGCATGGTCATCGCCCACTTAACGAACACAAACTACATAAACTAGCTTAATTAAATTACTATTTCTGCTGGTAAATAGTTTTTAAGTGCCTCTGTCAATTTTTATCTCCTATTTTCTATTCATTTTTGGTCTTTTTAAACCAGTTTTTATACTGGTGATTCTAAAATGGATGCCGTATTTAAATCAAACACAACTATTTGTAAAGAATATTGTGTGATATACTTTACAAATAGCTCTAAGTATACTAGGCTTAAATTATCTTATTATTTATTTTCCCTACAAGGATAGGCTATCATGGAAAAGAAAAGAAAAAGAAATACGATTAGAGATGTTGCAAAACTTGCAGGAGTGTCGACAACAACCGTCTCTTTTGTGTATCATGAGCCTGAAAGAGTGAAAAAAGAAACAAAAAAACTAGTGTTAGATGCTGCAAAGCAGTTAAATTATATTCCTAGTTTGAGTGCCTCTGCATTGAGAGGTAAATCAAATCTTGTTGCTGTTATTATCAATTTTCATATTGATGATCTCCACCATCCCACTGTTATTGAAGCGCTCCCTTTTATTAGTTTATACCTCAAAGATGCAGGTTATTACATGCTTCCTTTTTTTTATAATGAAAATGATTCTGTACAAGAACTTATTTCACTTGCAGAAACAGGTCAAATTGCGGGTGCATTATTTATGGCGAGTAAAAATAATTTTCAACTTTTAGATTTTTTTATAGATCACACTATTCCACTTTGCCTTATTGGCACTATTAAGCAGTATGAAAAAAAAATTTTTTCAATTGATAATAATAATGTTGCTGATGTTGCTATGCTTGTTGAAACTTTGTATCAATTAGGTTATAAAAAAATTGCTTTTATTAGTGGTGATTTGAGTTATATTGTATGCAAACAAAGACTTGAAGGGTATATGAGTGCAGTTTTAAAATATAAAAAACAGGACCCTCTTACTTTTGCTTTTTCTGATGATCGCATATGCATTCAACAAGCGGTAAACCAAATAATTATGATACAAAATCCACCTGATGCTATTATTACAAAAGATGATATAAAAGGTATTTATGTTATAGGAGAGCTCTACAAACAGGGCCTTACACCAGGGAAAGATATAGGAATTGCCAGTATTGGTGGTGTACAAGCGGCAACATATACATATCCACAACTCAGTGGCATGACATTTTCAATAAAAGAAATTGCTCGTCGTGCGGTTCAACAACTGTGTAAAAATATATCAACGGCAACACCTGCTATTGGAAGCTATTTTGTAAACTCAACGTTTACAGATAGAGAAAGCACCCCAAGACAATTTTAAATCTCAACAATTACTTAGCTCCTCTTAAAAAAAAGTAAAAAAAAATTTGACAAATTAAAAAATCCAATATATAATTTTTTATATGTTGGATTAAAACGTTTTACTTAGATTAAGGAGTTACAATGTTAAAAAAATGGTTTTTGTTTATTGACACATTACATAAAAAGATTTCTGTTGGAATGGTCAATATTGCGACTGTATTACTTATGATCATGACTATAGTCATTGTTTTACAGGTAATATTACGTTATTTTTTAAATTCTCCCTTGTCTTGGGCGGAAGAACTTACGGTTTACCTTATGTTATGGATGTCATATTTATGCCTTCCCTATCTTATCTACAGCAATAAAAATGTTTCCATGTCTTTATTATCAAATCGTTTTAATGGTACGAAAATTGAATATGTATTAGAAATAATCTATCTTCTTTTTATTATTTTTACTGGGTTCGTGTGGTATCCTTTTGCGATCAAAGGCGTTCAAAATGGATTATTAATTGAATTAACACAACTACCTGTCAACTTTGGTATTGTACATTCAATCATTCCTGTTTCTTTAACTTTGATGCTCACGATAGCTTTTCAACGTCTCCTTTATTCCCTCTATCACTTATTTGGGAAACCTGCAGAACTCGAGATTTTTGTTGATCCACTAAACTCTACTCAAGAATAAAAAAACTTTATAATAAAAAGGAGACTATATGACTATACTATTTTTTCTTATTTTTTTAGCACTTATGCTATTAGGATTACCCGTTTTATTTGCCTTGGGTGCATCCCCTCTGATTGAGGTGTTGATGTCGGGAAACACCCAAATGATTGCTTCCTTATTTAACCGAATTAATAATTCACTTGAAAACTTCACCCTACTTGCATTACCATTTTTTATCCTTGCAGGTGCTGTTATGGGAAAAGGTAAAATCACGGAAAGAATTATTCAATTTTCACAAGTAATGGTAGGGCATATTAAAGGATCGCTAGGCCATGTGGTGATTTTATCTGCTACATTATTTTCAGCACTAACAGGATCTGCCGTTGCTGCAACTTCCGCTGTTGGTAAAATGCTCATTCCAGAGATGGCACGAAATGGTTTTACAAAGTCATACGCTGCTGCAATAACTGCTGCCGCAACTGTTTTAGGTCCAATTATTCCACCCAGTGGTATTATGCTCATTTATGCATTTACTATGAATATTTCAGTAGGAGCTATGTTTATTGGAGCTGTGTTACCAGGCTTATTATTTGCCGTCGCCTTAATGATTATGAATTTCTTTTTATGCAAAAAAAAAGGCTTTAATTTTCAACGACCAAAAGCAAGTTTCCGTGAAAAAGTTGCACAAACAAAAAGTTCCATTCTTGCACTACTTACCCCCGTTATTATTTTGGGAGGTATTTACGGTGGTGTTTTTACCCCAACAGAGGCAGCAGCAATTTCTGTTGCCTATGCCCTAGTCATTTCCTTATTTATCTATAGATCATTAAAAGTTGATAGTCTTTTTAAGCTGTTTCAAGATGTTGCTATTGGGTCTTCTTCTATTTTATTGCTGGTTGCGGTTGCAGCAGGATTTGCAGTGGTTGTTTCTCTTTCTCCTGTTTCAAATATTGTCAACAACTTGATGTTTTCATTTGGTGATAATCCGTACCTTGTGTTTTTTCTTGTGAATATTTTGCTTTTTACTATTGGTATGTTTCTTGATGCAGGTCCTGCCATTCTTATTTTTGCACCTATTTTTGCACCCGCTCTTATTCAGATGGGCATTAATCCACTTCACTTTGGTATTGTCATGAGTATTAATACAACCGTTGGTCTTATCACGCCACCGATGGGATTGGTTTTATTTATGTCTGCAGATATTTCACAAGTCCCCTTACAAGAAGTCGTAAAAGAATGTCTCCCTTTTATTATACTTGAGGTTGTATTAATTTTTGTCATTACCTTTTTCCCTGACTTCTGTCTTTTACTTCCTTATATGATGGGGCTACTGTAGTATGACTATGGGAATTCTTATGGT
>JBOFDL010000185.1:0-6647 GCA_051646985.1 Bacteroidales bacterium
GATAAAAATTATAGGAAGGAAGTAATTTCACAAAGTCTCTAAAAAACACGCGAGATATAACATTCATCTCATTGAATTCAAAGTGAATTATACTTACTCTATCAGTTTCTAAGACTTGCTTTGCCCCTCTAAGCACAGCAAGTTCGTTTCCTTCTGTATCTATCTTTAAGAAGTCAATTTTTTCAACCTGCTCACAATCTGCAATAATGTCAATAGTAGAACACTCTACCTGATGCTCCAAGACATCATCATTCTTCTGCGAATAAAAGACTTCTTTATGAAGCGACGCAGCAGTAGAGGCTTGTGGGGTATCATATAAAGTAAAAGTTCCAGGAGTACTAGATAGCCCGATAGGAAATGTTTTAACTCGTGATTGTTTTTTGAGCGCATTCTCTAAACTTCTATATGTGTTTGGATTTGGTTCAAAACAATACACATTTGCATTTGGTATAACTTTTAATAAAGAAGTTGTATAATGACCAACATTTGCTCCAACATCAAAAACAGTATTTGGCTTATATTTTGGTAGAATTTTTTCTAGAAAGAAATATTCTCCTTGTGTATACCAAGTATT
The DNA here is from genome assembly GCA_051646985.1 of Bacteroidales bacterium. Taxonomy (GTDB): domain Bacteria; phylum Bacteroidota; class Bacteroidia; order Bacteroidales; family UBA932; genus JAITMY01. Next base: position 575 of record JBOFDL010000185.1, read on the forward strand.
ATAGTTATTAATCCCAAGTCCTCGAAGAGCTATTCTATATAATTTAAGATGAAAATTATATAAACTTTTCTTAGCGAAAAGTTTGGTGTAAAGATGTAAAAAAACACTTTTATTGCTCATAACAAATATTGTTGTAAAAAAAATGGGAGCAAAGATAGAGATTAATTTTGATTTAAGATATTTATGAGGACATATCGATATTACTGCCTCCATTGAAAGACTATATAGCCTTTAATGAAATATAAAATAAACTTATCGCATTTTTCAATATTACGTTCTAAAATCTTAAATACAAATTTTCTATGAGGGGCTCAAATAAAAAGCAGATTTCAGATTTTGTTAATACATTTTTTAATATCCACAGTCGCAATATTCTTTGAGTGACTTTCATAACTTTTTGTTACAAAATCTTTCGTATCTAAAGGTATATTCATAAGGAAGGGGTTAGAATAGTAAGGCTTTATAAATAAAATTGGACAATAAGTTATTGTATTCTGTAATTTATAAATGGTGAGGCAACTCTCAAGATGGCACAAAAGTAGTTATAAAATTCTTGCTTATATCTTTCATTGTAAAACTCTAATTGATAATAATGTCTTTATTGTCTATCGAACTTTTTCAAAGTCTTGCTCCTACTACACAGGGTTTCTTATATCGCTGAACTTTTCCATTAAGGGTGAAAAGTTCAATTTATACAATATAAATATCAATGGAACAATTTGAAAATAGATCTATTTACCATTAAGAACGAATACTTGCTATGAATAATTTTTCTTATAGATAGGGATTCTTAGGCAGATAAATAATTTTGAAGTCGGATTTTTGCATTTCGGATATTTCAATTGGAGTCGGCATTTCTTTAAATATCACACAACTTAAGAATCTATACGGGAGTAAATGTAATGCAGTAAGTATATTATAGCATTTTATTTTGAGCATTTCTTTATGTGGGTGTTTTGTCCATGGAAAAAGATTATAGCCTTTAAATGCAATACAAGGTAAGCCTAAGCCCATCGCAATTTTCTCAATATCTCGTTCTGAAATCTTAAATACATAGTTTCCTACGGTTTCAAATGAGAAACGATTTTTCCATATTTTGTTAATCCATTTAACATTGAAAATATCTAAAATGTTTTTGAGGAGCATTAACCAAGGAGCTTTTCCCAAAATATCTTGTGGCTCGCAAATAATTGCTGCTTTTTTTGCTACTCTTATCATTTCATAGAGTCCCCAAAAAGCTTTTGGAAAGTGATGAAGGGCTTCTCGACAAAAAACATAATCGTAAGTATTATCTTTAAATGGAATTTGCTCAACATTTACAGCAGTACAATCATCAATAAATCCCCTATCTTTTGCCACTTTCAAAATATTATCAATCAAATCAGACGCCATTACTTCTTGATGTTTTTTCTTCAAATAGTGCGCTTCAAAACCTCTAAAGTCGGCAATCGTAAGCCATCTTGATTTCTTTGCAAGAAAAGGGTGGAGATGTGCTAATGAGGCGGTTAGGAGTTGATAATCTAATCCATCTGTTTCTTGAGGGTAGGTTAAATACTTTTCAATATCTGCAGTCGCAATATTTTTTGAGTGACTTTCATAACTTTTTGTTACAAAATCTTTCGTATCTAAAGGTATATTCATAAGGAAAGGGTTAGAATAGTAAGGCTTTATAAATAAAATTGGGCAATAATTTATTGTATTCTGTATTTTATAAATGGTGAGGCAATTCTCAAGATGGCACAAAAGTAGTTATAAAATTCTTGCTTATATCTTTCATTGTAAAATTCTAATTGATAATAATGTCTTTATTGTCTATCGAACTTTTTCAAAGTCTTGCTCCTACTACACAGGGTTTCTTATATCGCTGAACTTTTCCATTAAGGGTGAAAAGTTCAATCTGCACGATATAAATGCCAATGGGAACGATATGAGCGTTATCCCCTACTCCATCCCATGAAAAGCGACCTTCAGTAGCCAATGTTACATTTTGCAGGAGCGTTTTCACAAGTCGTCCTTTTGCTGTAAAAATCTTTACATTGGCAATATATCCTGCCTCTGGCAAATTATAGTTTATAAATAATACATCATCAACGCCATCGCCATCTGGAGAGAATACTTCGGGAGAAATACTGATTGTACTTTCTGTATCTCCTTCATTTTCGGAGTATTGTGAGTTTTTGTAGGTGGGGGTGGCGAACCCAAATAATTGAGCCGCAGATAACCAATTACTGGCTTCGCTTGCTGGACGATGAGGGTTTATACGTTCTAATGAAATTCCTTTTTTGTTGGAAAGAATATTACTGTGCATTTTTTCTGTATAGTAAAATTCTTCTAATTGTGTGCTGTCCTCATTCAACAGAACCACACATCCTTGATCATTAGCATAAGTAGGAAGATTTGAAAGCGTAATAAATGCTTGTGGATATTTACAGTAGTATTGTGTTTGAATAATATAGGGGTTTGTTGTCAGTACTACATAAGTATTGGGAAGTAGTGTGTAGTTAGGTAGTGTGTAGATTTTATCTATATTCCCTGTAGAGTTTCTTCGATTAGCAATCTTTAGATTTTGTGTTTCAATAATTTTATTGGAACGATTATATAATTCTACAAAATCTACTCCTCCAGTATAAGGGTTAAAAAGTAGTTCGTTGATGATAATATCACCATTACTGGGCGACTCTCCAAATCCAATCTCTATTTCAAATAATTCAATACATTGTCCCGCTAAATCGCAAATGCTATTATGTGCAATTAATCGATAAGTTTTGTGTTGCTCTATGGTGTGTGAAAAGGTTAATTGTACTCTTGAGGGTTTTGCTCTTGTGAAGTATACTTTTTCTGCAGTACCGTAGCCTTCTAATTCAAAATTTTCAGCCATTAGATTTTCTATTTTCAAGGCTTCATTAAATTCCAATTCTACTTGTTGCTTTGTAATAGAAAACCCAATGCAAATGGGAGGTTCTGTATCTTCCATATTTTTTGTTACAGAATTTTTTGCACAAGGAGTTCCTCCTTTTTCGTCCATTGAGGCTCGCCAAAGGGTAGATATTTCTTGTAAATTATTAAGGTCTTTTTTTTCAATTGACCATCCGCCTTGTATTTTTTTTTCCTCATCTGCATACCAATTGTCATTATACGTAACTTCGGCAATAGGCACATCACAATCGTCTTTAAGCATGAGCGTTGTTCCCGCATCTAATAATGTAGGACGAGGACTGGCGTCTATTTTTCCTTGTTCGCAAGCGGGATTGCCTATTAATGCGTACTCTTTTGCTTTAATCACTCCTGTTGTAATACGTCCTTGACGTGATGGAGTTTCAATTTTCCAATTCGATAATTCAATATCCTCTGCCGTTCGATTATAGAGTTCGATATATTCTTCTGAAAATTCACTCTCTGTATTGGGTTTTATCATCAACTCGCTAAATACAATATCACCATAAGTATATGCCTTAATAGGTGTTTGTATTTGTGCTGTTTCTACATTTCCAAATTCATCCGTAAATTGCAACATTTGTAAAATATAATTACCTGTATTTATGTCTTCGGCAAAGGTAAGTATGACAGATTTTGCATTTTCTACATCTACACTTATTGGGTGTATGATTTCTCCAAACACATTTTCCCAAGTATATTTTTCTGGTCTCAAAAGTTCTTGCAAGTTCAATATTTTATTAAATTCTATATGTATTTTATTGACAGCAATTCTTTTTATACTATTTATTTCCAAATTTTTTAATGCAAAATTCGCTTTAATATTATCTAGCGCAAGTATTTTTTTATTGGATGCAGTGCTAGTAAACATTTGCATTCCTATATGATTGCCTCCAAATTCATACGGTACAGTCTCACTATTGTAGTGCTGTAGATTTTGAAAATTCGTTCCCTCGCCAACTGATAATGTAAAGGTATTGTCTAGATGTCGTTGTAAAAGTATAGAGAGTTTTCGTCCATTTACTCGCTGTTCTGTAGATATAATTCTTGTAAGTACGCCATTATTTAAATAAAATAAGCGCAGAGTATCATCATTACTTGAGCCGTTAATTCCAATAACAAAGGATTGAACTTTTCGATTTGCTAGTAATAGAGAGTCTGCACTCACATTACTTCCCACAAAAATGGCAAATCGATTGGTGGAGGTCGTTGCGGTTGAGCCTGTACCATAAATAAAATTGAGCAAACAACTAAATGTATCTACACTTATATTGATTGATGGTTTTACTAAAAATGAAAAAGTACTTGTGTCTGCCAACTTTGCAGGAACAGAATCCTGCAGCGAGAAATTTTCGGCTAAAGCATTTGGGCTAATTCTCCATCTATGATTAGATTTTGAGAAGACAAAAACAGAAGGTAAATTCCCTGTTTCAAAATCAAAATAGGATTGTGAGAAAATCGAAGAAGTCGAACAAAAAACAAATAAGATTGTGAAAAATAGTTTATAAAATGCTTTTTTCATTTTTCTTCCCGTATTCAAAATATTTTCCTTGCCACGTATTGCGTTCTTCTAGGCGTTTATCAAGCATTTGTAGCAACTGCTCATTACGCATTTTACCCCAAAGAGGATACTCTATAAAATGAGGAGGAGCTTCTCCTATAAAACGTTCAATAATAATATGAGGAGAAAATTGCTCCAAAAAATCTACGAAAAAATCAAGATATTCCGCCAATTCAAAACGTACAAAATCTTGTGTGTTTTTCTCGAAATCAAGTAAGATTTTTGTATTTTTCATCAACTGGAGTTGATGAAATTTAATACTATGCAGGGGTAAAAATGACAGTATTTTTGCCATATGCAGCATATCATTCTTAGTTTCCCCAGGTAATCCAAAAATAATGTGACCTCCTGTATTTATTCCTCGTTGTGCCGTATCACAAATTGCTCTCTGCGCTTGCTCAAATGTATGCCCTCTATTGATTCGCTCCAAAGTTCTATTATAACACGACTCCACTCCATATTCTACAGAAACATAATGTGTTTTTGCAATTTGAGCAATATAATCTAATATTTCTTCATCTACACAGTCAGGACGGGTTCCAATAATAATTCCAATAATACTAGGATGTGTAAGAGCCTCACTATAGCACTCTTTTAATACTTCAAGCGAAGCATAAGTGTTTGAAAAAGATTGAAAATATGCAAGATATTGAGTTGCTTTTTTATATCGATGCGAGGCATGAAATTCAACACCTTCTTCAATTTGCTGTCGTATACTTTTCTGGGGAGAACAATAAGAGGGAGTGAATGCACTATTATTGCAAAAAGCACATCCTCCTTTCCCCTTGCTTCCATCTCGATTGGGACAGGTAAAGCCAGCATTAATAGCAACTTTTTGCACTCGCCTTCCAAATGCTTTCCGAAAATATTCAGAATAAGTATAAAATCGGCGTCTTCCACTTTGCATTGTCCAAAATGGAACAATATCAGTCATCTCCTCTCAAAAAATTTCGCTCCATATTATCTAAGGAAATACGAAAAATTGATACCTCAAATTTATTTTTCTGCATTCTCCTTCATTTGCTTTTCTAAAGAGATAAAATACCGATAAGTATTAACTGATAACTCTCCAGCAGCTTCATCATCACACACTAATATACCATGCCGATGTGTTTGCAATGCACTAATAGTCCATTTGTGATTATATGAACCCTCTATTCCTTTTTTAACTGCTAAGGCCTTTGCATGACCTGTGGCAAGAATCATTACCTCTCTCGAATCCATTATAGTGCCTACTCCAACGGTCAATGCTCTTTTTGGAACAGCATTTATATCATTATTGAAAAATCTAGAATTGGCCACTAAGGTATCGTATGTCAACGTTTTAATTCGAGTGCGAGATTGCAATGATGAGTAAGGTTCATTAAATGCAATATGTCCATCATTTCCAATACCGCCTAAAAACAAGTCAATACCTCCATTTTTTTTAATTTTATTCTCATAATTTTGACACTCTTGTTCCAAATCTTCAGCATTTCCATTCAAGATATTTACATTATTCTTTTGTATATCAATATGCTTAAAAAAATGATTCCACATAAAGGAGTGATAACTTTCGGGATGCTCTTTTGGCAAATT
>JBOFDL010000186.1:0-3440 GCA_051646985.1 Bacteroidales bacterium
GATATTCCACGCGCGATTGATAATTTTACTTTCTTTGCCCAAGCAGTTACCCAGTTTAGCAGCGAATTTCACGACATGGGAAATAGCGGCTTTAACTATACACAACGCCGCCCTATTGGAGTAGTGGGCGCGATTTCTCCTTGGAATTTGCCCATTTACTTATTTACGTGGAAAATTTGCCCCGCCTTAGCTACAGGAAACACTGTCGTTGCCAAGCCTTCCGAAATTACGCCTTATACCGCCTATTTGTTATCCGAGATTTGCCAAAATGCGGGCTTACCTAAAGGCGTTTTAAACATTGTGCATGGTTTGGGTCCCAAAGTAGGTGAGGCGATTGTTACACACCCTCACATTCCCATGATTTCTTTTACAGGTAGCACAAGCGTAGGCAAAAGAATTAACCTTTTGGCGGCAGAGCGTTTCAAAAAGGTGTCCTTAGAGATGGGTGGAAAGAATCCTAACCTCATCTTTGCTGATGCCGATTACGAACAAGCTGTAAAGGGAAGCGTTAGGGCTGCTTTTACCAATCAGGGGCAGATTTGCTTGTGCGGTTCTCGCATTTTAGTAGAAAAAAGTATTTATGATAAATTTGTCGCTGACTTTGTTACAGAAACGAAAAAGCTTACCGTAGGCGACCCTTTGTTAGATACAACAAAAATAGGTGCGATTGTTTCCAAAACTCAGTTAGAAAAGGATTTGTATTACATCAATTTAGCAAAAGAAGAGGGTGGTGAGATTTTATGTGGAGGCACTGTTCCCGATAATTTGCCTGCACATTGCAAAAATGGCTATTTCTTAAGCCCTACAGTAATTGTAGGTTTGTCGCAGAATTGCCGCGTAAATCAAGAAGAGATTTTTGGTCCTGTTTGTACGATAGCTCCTTTTGAAGATATGGAAGATGCACTCATGCAGGCGAACAGTACGCAATATGGTTTATCGGCAACTGTTTGGACTAGCCATTTACAAAAGGCTCATCAAGTTGCAAGTCGTTTAGAAGCAGGAATTGTGTGGGTGAATGACTGGCTGGTACGCGATTTAAGAACGCCTTTTGGCGGTGTAAAGCAATCAGGTGTAGGCAGAGAGGGCGGTGTGGAGGTACTTCGCTTTTATACAGAAGAGAAAAATGTGTTTATTCGACTATAAAGAAAAGCCTTTGATAGCTTCGCCCACTCGAAGAGGAAGTAAGGTTAGCCAAGCATTTACATCACAAATCCTTCAAGTAGTTTCAAGCTCTTGAAGGATTTCTTTTTCCTATTTACCTAGCATATTAAGGAGTTATAAAAAATGATAATCGCCGATAAACATTTTCTTATTTCGTAAGCTTATCTACATATATAGGTGATGACGCTTGCATTGCGGATAATAAAATACTTAGCTTGTTTTGTAAATTTTCTATACACACAATCTTAAAAAACCTTTTCTAAACTTAAAAATATCCCTTACCTTCGTTGCTTCATTCTTAACTAAACAATACCATGACAGTAGCAGAAATCATGACGCAACTTGAGGCTTTAGGTTCAGAGCAAACAAAAAAAACGTGGATGCGACATGGAGCGAAGGAGCCTTATTTTGGCGTAAAGATAGGGGACATGAAGCCGATTCAGAAGAAAGTGAAAGAAAACTATGCCATTTCGATGGAATTGTATGATACGGGTAATAGCGATGCCATGTATTTAGCGGGCTTGATTGCAGAACCAAAGAAAATGAGCAAAGAAGATTTGCAGCATTGGGTAGCACAAGCTACTTGGTACATGATAAGCGAATTTACAGTGGCTTGGGTAGCTTCCGAAAGTGCTTTCGGCTGGGAAATGGGTTTGCAATGGATTGAAAATGAGGAAGAAAAGATTGCGACTGCAGGCTGGGCAACCCTAAGTTCTTGTTTAAGCCTAACACATTTTTCGCCACCAAAAGACGAAGAACTACTCTCCCTATTAAATAAGGTAAAACAAAATATTTACCTTGCTAAAAATCGTGTGCGCCATACGATGAATCATTTTATCATCGCAACTGGCTCTTACCTTCCCTCCATGACAGCAAAAGCAAAGGAAATCGCCGTAGAAATAGGTGCGGTAGAAGTTGATATGGGTGGTACCGCCTGCAAAGTACCCGATGCGAAAGAATATATTGAGAAGATGGAAGCGAAGGGCAGCATTGGAAAGAAACGGAAGACAGCTAGGTGCTAACATAACGTTGTAAATAAAATGAATACAATACCTCTCACATTCACACAACGCCTCAAAAATATTTTTAGGCGGTTGTTTTTATCCCTTTTCATTCTCTTTTTGATAATGATAGGTTTATTTCTATTTCGCGCACCTATTTTACAAAAGGTTGGCGATAGTTTGGTGCATGAAGATAGCTTTTTAGTAGCTGATGCGATGTTTGTTTTAGGGGCGGGTACTTATGAAAGAGCTGTTGCGGCTAGTAAGTTATTTAAAAGTGGGAACGTAGAAAAGATAGTGGGAACAGGGGAGATGGTAAGCCCTCTGTTGGCGGCAGTAGGCTGTAAATCAATGGACGATGCCACCCTAACAAAGACAGCTTTGGTAGCTTTAGGGATAGATAGCACCAAAATAGAAACCTTATCCAAAGGCACGAGTACCTACGAAGAAGCAGAGGCAATCTTGCAATATGCCGAGCAACAAGAATTAAAGCAGATTGTTATTTTAACCTCTATGCACCACACACAAAGAGTTCGCTTAGTGTTTAAGAAGCTTTTCGCTTATTCTTCCACCCAAGTTATTATACGGGGGGCTTATCCTATCAATTATCAGCTTACAAATTGGTGGGAATACGAAGAAGGCTTAATCTTTGTGGCAAATGAGTATTTAAAGTTGATGTATTATAAGTTAAAAAGGAAGATTTAGAAGTTGTTTTTATAGATAATTGACGTAAAGCTAATGTCTTTTTTAGGGTTCGTAACTTTTTAGAAAGTTACGAACCCTAAAAAAATACTATTTCACAAGCTTCTTACCTTTCGATTGGCTCCAAGCCTTCCAAAGATTTGCTATTCCCCTTTCACAATCGCCCTTGCAAAGCTCAACATTCGCTTTACCATCGAACTTAAGCCATTCGCACGGTTTGGTGAAAGATGTTCTTGCAAACCCGTTGCTTCCAAAAAAGACAATTCCGTAGAAACTATCTCCGCAGCAGTATGATGAGAAAGTACACGAATCAACATGGCTATCAAACCCTTAGCGATAATGGCATCACCATCGGCACGATAAATCACTAAGCCATCTTTTTGTTCTGAAACAAGCCAAACTAATGACTGACAACCCTTAATAATATTCTGTTCTGTCTTTTCTTCTTCCGAAAGTGAAGGAAGAGTTTGTCCCATCTCAATAATATATTGGTATTTGTCTGTCCAATCTTCAAACAATGAAAACTCTTCAATGAGTTCTGCCTCTATTTCTTGTATGCTTTGCATAAGTATTTCT
>JBOFDL010000187.1:0-1562 GCA_051646985.1 Bacteroidales bacterium
TAAATCTCGATGCTTATAGGTTCGGATAGTATTGCAGGGCTTGTATTCATCACATAGCAACTGACCTATTGAGACATTTAGTTTATTAGGAATTTCTGAAACACTGTCAAGTTCTTTGGCTTGAAAGGCTTTTACAGACAATTCCGCACAAGAAACAGCACCTTGCTCTGCACTACGTGTTGGCATGGAAATATTGTGCTGCTTACAAAGCGACTCAAGGTCATACGAGGGAGAACCCTTCCATAGATTTCTTGAAATGATAGAGATACAAGCGTACTCTAATTTTGGATATGGCAAATCATAGAAGTCCAGCGTGTGGCGCAACAGGCTAAAAGTGTGTCCTGCATTGTAGGCAATAATAAACTTTCCTGTAAAAATAGGCTTTAGTTCATTCTCCAACAGTTTTGCAAATGTAGGTGCATTTGTAATATCTTCAGCAGTAATTTTATGCTTATTAGCATTATAGTCATCAAAATAAGGATACTGAGGGTGCTTTACATACCCAGACTTTCGGCTGACTATTTTATCATTTTCTACAACTGCAATCCCTACCTCGCAAATACTATTTCGCTCAGAGGTCGCAGTATTGAATTTTATTGCAATAAAATCTATCATTTCTTACTTTACAATTATCCAGCCTTTCGAGTAGTACTCCTCGCAATGGTGGGAGTGGACACATTCTTTCCCATTTTTTGTTCTAATGCCTCTAATCGGCTTACTACATCTTGCATATTATAGTTTGGCATTTCGTCTTCATTGCGCAACATCGAACCTTTACCTGTAATCAACCACTCTAAACTTACATCTGGGAACAAAGTAAATATATTTTCAATAGCAGTTGAATTTAGAGGTGTTTTTAATGGATTTCCTCTAAAATTCGCAGATGTCATTCCTATTTTCGAAAAAAAAGCTTCTTTAGCAACTCCCTTTTTTTAAATTAGATAGACGACTCTCTCCTTTATTGTCGTAAATTTATTTTCGCTTTTGCTCATATACTGTAAATATATTTACTATTTTTGTATTGCAACAGAAACCACAACAGTAACCGCAACAATTATAAACGGCAAAAGTAATAAAAAAAAAATATGACTCGTGAAATACCAAAAGGGTTTTTCTCAAAAGAGATATTAAAAGGAGATACTACGTATGAGTATGCTCGTAAGTTAATTCATCGATATAATAATGGGACACTCGTTATTCGGACAAAAAAACAAGCCACTATCATAAAACGCTACTTGGCTGCTAAAAAGAAGAATTTTTATGTAAAACCAAAATAGAAATTATGTCAACAACGATTTACATTAGTGGAAAAATTAGTGATCTGCCCATTGCACTGGTCAAAGCAAAATTTGAATTGTGCGCAAAAGAATTGCGAAAGCAAGGATACACGGTGCTTGTACCCACCGATATTGAAACTCCTAATCAAAAGGAATTGATGAATTTAGCACTTGAGCGTAAAACCGACATTAAAGAGGAAGAGTGGCATTACTACATGAATGAGTGTTGGGCACTTATTGCACAATGCACTCATATATACATGCTAAAAGGTTGGGAATTTAGTA
>JBOFDL010000188.1:0-2434 GCA_051646985.1 Bacteroidales bacterium
CCACATAATCGGCTATATCTTGCACCTCTGGTAAGGTATAGTAATGGGCTAAAATAACAGCATTCTTCTCAGCTTTAATTTTTTGTATCTTAGCAACTAAGTCTTGCATTTTTCAAAAAAAAATTGGGTTTTCAACAAAGGAAAATCTATTATATTTAATAATTTTAGAAATTTAAAAATTTAAAACCATAAAATAATAATAATATACCCTGTTAATTTTGTCTATAATTTTTGTGTAAAAGGTTTGCAAATATCAACTTTGACAAATTAGCAACATATTGATTAACAAAATTATTGGTGTAGATTGTTGATATAGAGATGTTTGGAAAAATAAGCAAACAGGTAAATCTCTATACAATGTTAATAAAAATATACTTGTAAAACAAGTTGATTGCTTGTAAAATATGTTGATTGTTTATAGCAAAGTTCTAAAAAATAAATTTGTTTGATTCTAAAAAAAAAACATACAAATAGTAGTTTGATTTTTCCAAATTTGATAATATAAATTTATAGTTTATAAATGAACATGAAATGATTGGTTTTTAAACAAATAAAATTATGCTTAAAATATCGGCTAATTATTTACAACGTTAAAATAAATAGATATGCTTATAAAAATTTATGGTAGTGCTGTTTATGGGATAAAAGCTACAACAGTCACAGTAGAGGTAAGTGTTGTTGCAGGAGTAAATTTTTTTCTGGTTGGTTTGCCAGACAGTGCAGTAAAAGAAAGTCAACACCGTGTAAGTTGTGCATTGCGTACACATGGTTATAAGTGGCCAGGTAAGCAGGTTGTTATAAATATGGCACCTGCCGATATTCGTAAAGAAGGCTCAGCATATGATTTGCCTATTGCTATAGGAATTTTGGCCGCATCAGAACAGATTAATGGAGCAGACGAATTATCTAAATATTTAATAATGGGAGAGCTTTCATTAGATGGAAGTTTACAACCAATAAAAGGGGCTTTGCCTATTGCAATACAAGCGCGCGAGGAAGGGTTTAAGGGTTTTATTTTGCCTAAACAAAATTCTACGGAGGCTGCTGTAGTAAATAATCTTGATATATATGGCGTAGAAAATATTAAGGAGGTAACTGATTTTTTTGATGGAAAAAATGAATTGCAACCTATTGTTCTAGATACACGTCGAGAATTTTTTTCACAACTAAGTCACTATGATGTCGATTTTTCAGAAGTCAAGGGGCAGGAAAATGTAAAGCGTGGACTTGAAATTGCAGCAGCAGGAGGACATAATGTAATTATGGTAGGCGCACCTGGTAGTGGAAAAACAATGCTAGCAAAGAGATTACCTACTATTACACCACCACTGACATTGAACGAGGCACTTGAAACCACAAAAATTCACTCTGTAGCAGGTCGTGTTGACAACCATAAAGGTTTAATTACTATACGTCCATTTCGCTCCCCTCATCACACAATTAGTGATGTTGCTTTAGTTGGAGGAGGAGCTTATCCACAACCTGGAGAAATTTCTCTATCGCATAATGGGGTGCTTTTTCTAGATGAATTGCCAGAATTCAAGCGCAGTGTTTTAGAGGTAATGCGTCAACCACTTGAAGATAGAGTGATTACTATTTCTCGGGCCAAATTTTCGGTGGATTATCCTGCAAACTTTATGCTCGTTGCATCCATGAATCCCTGTCCTTGTGGTTATTATAATCATCCAGAAAAAGACTGTGTATGCCCAGCAGGAATGGTACAAAAATATCTTAATCGCATTTCAGGTCCTCTTTTAGATAGAATTGATCTTCATATAGAAGTTGTGCCTGTAGCATTTGAAAAATTATCCGATAATACTATCACTGAAACTAGTGCACAAGTGCGAGAACGTGTATTGGTGGCAAGAGAAATCCAAAAACAACGATTACAAAATGAAAATGGAATTCACTGTAATGCAATGCTCAATAGTCGGCTCATAAAAAAATATTGCTCTTTAGATAACACGGGAGCAATGTTATTAAAAAATGCCATGGAGCGCTTAGGTCTTTCAGCGAGAGCTTATGATAGAATTTTGAAAGTGGCTCGTACAATTGCGGATTTAGAGGGTAAGTCAAATATTTTATCACACCATATTGCTGAAGCTATTCAATACAGAAGTTTAGATAGAGAGGGTTGGGCTGGATAATGTAATATAGCATTATTATTTAAATAATGGCATTTTGTCAAGCATATTTTTGATTTGAATAGCCACGTGAGGCATATGCTCCGCAACAGTTAACCCAACTACGTCATATTGTTTAGCAATATCATTGATGAGGCGTAGCGTTGATTCGATTTTTATTCCATTAGGGTCAGTGCCAACAGCAGCAATGATTTCACTAGGGTCTAAGGCATCTAAATCAAAGTGAATTAAAACCTTTGAGACTTTGGTGCTTTTTAGCCAATCCAAAACTTTGGTGCTATTATCTGCCA
>JBOFDL010000189.1:0-9968 GCA_051646985.1 Bacteroidales bacterium
AGAGAGGAGCAGGATACATTAAATCTTTTTTGTCTCAATGCTTATGATGCGATTTGCAGTTTTGTATTCCATGGCATTCAGCACACAATGAATATTGTGAATAAGCATGCAAAAAAAAATGAAAATAGGTAATTCTTCGATGAGAGCAGATAAATGGCTTTGGAGTGTTCGCATATATAAAACGAGAGGTGAAGCTGCTGAAGCTTGTAAAAATGGGCGAATTAAGATTGACAAAATAGCAATAAAGGCTGCTCGTAGTTTGGGAATTGGCGATATAATTGTTGTACGCAAATCCCCAGTTAATTATCTCTATCGTGTTTTAGACTTTCCTATTTCTCGAATAAATGCAAGTTTAGCTACAAAATACTGTGAGAATTTGACAGAGCAAAAGGAATTAGATAAGTTATATGTGAATAAAACAGTTTTTTTTGCATACAGAAAAAGTGGAGAGGGACGCCCAACTAAAAGAGACCGACGAAAAATAGAAGAGATTTTTAATTATTCCAATTAACATAGTGAAAAAACAAATAAAGTATTGTGAGAAATAAAAAAAAACAATATCTTTGCGCTGCATTTGTGAGAAGCAAGTGAAGAATATTCCTCAATAGCTCAGTTGGTTAGAGCACATGACTGTTAATCATGGGGTCCAAGGTTCAAGTCCTTGTTGAGGAGCGTTAACATGGGAGGGTTGGATGGCATTCATCACATACCTCCCATTTTTTTGTTTAGAAGTTTACTGAAAATTGACAGAGTATTGCGCCATTACCCCTTTAACGATGCAAGGCATGATAATATATATGCTTTAAACGCGAAGACTCATTTTGAACTCTTGAGAGTTTCGATATTGGCTGAATATACTTTTTAATTATATGTTTTTATTGAAACATAGCCAATTGTTTTTATCTAGATTATAAAATAGAAATTTATGATACAACAAAAAATTTTAGCAATTATAGTGGCCATGCTATCCTTAACAGGATTGACTATGGGGCAATTTGCAAAAAAAATGCCTTATCATACCTCCATTATTTCAAGTAATGTGGATCTTGTAAATAGGTTAGTTTTTGTAGAATTTTCAAATATACCTATTCTTGCGAATGAGGTATGCCATGATTATGCATTGCGCTTTAGTTTGAAAGTCAATGATACTGACTTGGGGTATCAACCAATAAAAGTAATTAGTGTTCCTGCGCAATATGCCGGAAGAAATACTGTAGAACACTGCCAATATAATCAGCCCGAGTTTATGGTAGAAGCGGAGGTTATTAAATGTAATCAAGCCCCTTTTGGTGCTGCTCCTGCTGTGATATTGAAAGAAGGCGATACATTATTATCTAAAATGATAATGTCCTCTTATCATATTGCCCTTGAACTACCAAATGACATCTCTATTACTGATAGTATTAGAGTCAGTGCAGAGGCAACTTTGTCTCCGGTGATATGTGTAGGCTGTGGAGCTGCTAAAAGTGATGTTATTTTTGACCCGCTAATAGATATTCATGCTTCTTGTCCCGATAAGGGAGTTGATTTTCAAGCATGTTATCAACGTGAAAGTAAGCAGGCTAATTGGGAGGCATGGATACTAGATAAAAGAGATTGCCATTATTATCGTGCAGTGTATATGCCTGATGAAAGGTGGTGGCTGGCACAAAATCTTAATTATCAAGGGAGTGTAGATAAAATATTGGCATGGCAGGTTAATGCAGATACTTGGGCTCCTGGAACTAATACTAGTGCGGCGGAACGTATGCGCAGTTTCTATTGTCCCAGTGGACCGGCTTTGCCTAGTGGTGGAGTTATTATAGGAGCTGCAGAAATTACTTTTCAAGCAAGATCTTCTGCACTTGACGCTTGTGATGTTTATGGGGCATTATACCCATTGAGAGTTGCCTTGACTTCTGATGGTTATGCCTTGAAGACTACAGATGCAAGTCGTCCAAATCCTTTACCCTCTAATAGTACTGCAAGATCTACTATCAGAGGGGTATGTCCTAAAGGTTGGGTTATACCCTCAAATAATGACTGGGGCAAGATGTTTAATCTTGTAGAGGCTAATTGTGGAGGAGGATGTACTGAAACTTCATCAGGAACTCCGACAACTTCAACATGTACGCATTCCGCAGCATTTTCAGAAAATACTAAACGTGCTTCAAACTGCTTAATCCGAGACTTACGACAGACTTATTCTGCGCCTCATGTTAGTATTGCAGGAAATGTCTCTTCCTCATGGAGTAATGTTCCAAGTTTTTCGTATCCTAATATTACTCGAGTAGTTGCTTCTGATGCGAAGCCAATATGGTCATATGTTGGACTAGACCAATCTGGGACAGATGCTTATGGCTTTTCGATGTTGCCAACAGGTTTTAATAATTCTACCGTATTTACTGTACGTGGTTTGACAGCATCTTTTGCTACGGCAAATCATACAGGAACTAGTTCGTCTACTACTTTGAGTGAATCAAATATTATCGTTAAAACTATTCACTATAATGGCAGCATGCCTAATTTTTTGGGAGCAGTGCATGAAGGAGGTGGAAGTAATCATGCTGTGGCAGTTCGTTGTGTGAAAGAATAGAACATAACATTAGTCTTTCGAAAATTTATCTATAAGGTGTACTAATATTTTGTACACCTTAATTATTTTATAGGACTCTTATCTATTTTACTAGATTTTAGTTCTTTATATACATTAGTCTAAGTTATTTACTTTGCAAAGAAGAAAATTCTATGGAAGCATTTTTGCAGATGGTCTCAAAACAACTGTACGCAGAACATAAAAAGCATATTAAGGATTTGACATTGGTTTTTCCTAGCAGTCGAACTCGACTGTATTTTTCGGAATATTTAGCACAAGAGATAGATACTCCAATATGGTTGCCAAAAATGCTAAATATGGATGAAGTATTTGTTCAACTCACTGAATTAAATGTTCCGCCACAGCCTTTATTGATTGCAACACTATATCAATGTTATGGAGAACAACGTAAGGAGTTTGGAGAGGGCTTTGATAATTTTTACTATTGGGGAGAACTTATGCTCCGCGATTTTGATGCATTAGACAGATACTTAGTCAAGGTGGATCCTTTGCTAAAGAATCTCAATGCGATAAAAGACCATGAGCACAAGTTAGATTTTTTAAGCGAGAAGCAGCGTAAATTATTAGAGTGTTTTTGGACAAACTTTAATAAAAAGAATACCTCTGCTAATGAACTTAAAGGCTCGGTTGATGTACATGCAAAATTTATTAATGTTTGGGAGGCTTTATTGCCTACATATAACGCCTTTAATGAGCGACTTTTATCGAAGAATCAGGCATATACCGGCTTGATGTATCGTAAAGGGATAGAACTGTTAGAGAGAGGATATAATTTTCAGGAAAAATCCTTTGTATTTATTGGTTTTAATGCATTAAGCAAATGCGAGGAAGAGTTATTTGCGCATCTTCAGAAAGAAGGGCGGGCGGAGTTTTTTTGGGACTATGACCAATATTATTTACAAGATGATGTGCAAGAAGCAGGATTATTTTTGCGTGATTATATACAACGCTTTCCACCCTCACGTTATGATGAAAATTTTTCACCTTTAGCCGATAAGCAAAAAGACATTCAGATTATTGCCACATCATCATCTGTGCTGCAAACGAAGCTTTTACCTCAGATGCTGAAAGAAGTGTGTGGAGACGAAATTCCTGATAGTCGAACTGCAATTATATTTGCCGATGAAGGCTTACTTATTCCGAGTTTATATTCACTGCCTGAAAATATTGCAAGCCTTAACATTACTATGGGTTATCCCATGGCATACACCCCTGTTTATAGTTTGATAGAATTAACAATTAGGTTGCAAAAAAACATCCGACTACAAGCAGAAAAAGAAGCAAAGTTTTATCACAAAGATGTTTTGGGCATATTACAACACTCATCTTTAGTGCATCTTGACACAGAGGCGGTAGAATGTTTGCGAAAAAAGATAATAGAGCAAAAGAAAGTATATTTATTTGCAGAAGATTTACAACATTTTTTTAGGGCTGAAGTTTGGGACATTATTTCTCCGTTATTTAAGCCTTATACTCTTTCGGAGGACTTTGGGCAGATGTTATGCAACTTACTAAAAGCCACAAACATCAAAGGCAGTAATCAAGATCAAGATACTTTACTTGCAGAATATGCATTACAAGCATACAAAAGTATCAATCAATTAGATGACGCATTAAGTCAAAGTGCGGTAAAATTAGGAATAAGTACTTATCTAAACTTATTGCGCAACACTTTGAGAACCATACGTTTACCATTTGAAGGCGAGCCGATTGCAGGTTTACAATTAATGGGAATGTTAGAGACGCGTGCTTTAGACTTTGAGAATTTGATAATTTTATCGCTTAACGAAGATATTTTTCCACAAGTAAATGGAATGCCTTCGCTTATACCTCATAATCTTCGGCGGAGTTTTGGATTACCTACGATAGAGCATCATCATGCGAACTATGCCTATAGTTTTTATCGCTTATTACAACGCGCGAAACGTGTGCGATTACTGTATAATAAACAAAGTTCTGATGTTACATCGGGGGAGATGAGCCGTTATTTACGACAATTAAAAATAGAAAGTGGGCATGATGTACAAGAACGTGAATTGACGTACAATATTAGTATAGCCCCTCCTCGTCCAATAATTATTGAGAAAGATGCGGATATACAACAGCAACTCAATAAATTTATTCCAAGCCACGCTAGTACGAGTACCTATGCGAGTGCTTTATCCGCAAGTTCAATAAACAATTATATTTCTTGTCCTCTTAAATTTTATTTTGCGAAGATTGCCAAAATACGAGAACCAGAGCATTTGAATGATATTATCGCCAATACTGACTTAGGCAATATTTATCACAATACGATGGAGTATTTATATACTCCATTACGAAATGCGATGAGTACAAAAGACGTATTCAAAGCACTTTCTCATCCTACCAAGATTGAGGAACTTGTCAGTCAAATTACGGCAGAGGTATGTCTTGGAAGCAAAGAAAACATAGAAGAAGTAAAGAATAGTGGGAAATTATGGTTATTGCAAAAAAGTGTGGTAAAATTTGTGTTGAATACCTTAAACTATGATGCAAAGCGAGCCCCTTTTACGATTCTTGATACGGAGATGGCAATGAAGGATTTCAAAATATCCGTTAATATTGGAGGCACATTGCAGGAGGTTTCTATTTCTGGCATCATCGACAGGATTGATATTACAGCAGGAGAGGTCTGTCGAGTGATTGACTATAAAACAGGAGCAAACAACAATAATAAAATGCATCTCAATAGTATTGCATCTTTATTTGAAGAATCACAAAGTACGCATCGTCCTGAAATTCTGCAATTATTACTATATGGATTGTATCTTCACAAGGTTGAGCAGTATTCACAGATAGACGCACAAATTTACTTTGCCCGCAGTTTGGCGAAGAGCGGGGCAAATGCGATTTCTCAAAAGGACGGAACGTGGAAGCCTCTTGATAATATTGTACCTTTGTTATCAGAATTTGAAGAACATTTAAAGATAAAACTATCCGAATTATTTGATATTTCAGTACCCTTTAAACAATGTTCTGATATTAAATCCTGTGAGTACTGTGCTTATGCAAGTATTTGTCGTCGATAGTCATTGAATTATTTATTTTTTAATTGAGTTTTATAGTATGATGCCATTTTTTATTAAACATCGCAATGCAATTCCCTTTTTTGTAGCAGCCGTACTGATAGTTTATTTTTTACCTCGAGAGGGGAAATTTCAATACGAATTTCAGCGTGGAACCGTTTGGCAACATAGCACATTGCTTGCACCCTTTGACTTTCCGATTTACAAAGACGAGGCTGAACTTTCCAATGAACGACAGTTAATAAAAAACTCCACAGCACTTATTTACGAGTATGACTCGATTATTGCTCAATCTCAGTTACTGGAGTTGCGCAAGACGCTCCAAAGTAGATTGCGACAACAATTTAATATACAACGCTCCAAAGCCGCTTTACTATCCAAGCAAATAGACGAAGCCGTTCGGTTTATTTATCAAAAAGGCATTCGAGAGCCTCACTTGGTCAATGAAACCTATTTAAGTAAAACAGGGAGTTTGCTTATTATTCGTCATGGAGCAATATCACAGGATATTCCTGCTGCAGATTGCTTTACCCCACAAATGGCAAATGTTTATTTACAAAATAAATTATTTCAGATTTCGCCTAATAATTTAGAAGAGGAGTTTATTTCGAGTTTAAACCTTTCTAGTTTTCTGAAGGCGAATTTATTTTATGACGAAGCCCTTACAGTCAACTTACGGCAGCACAATTTACAAAGTTTATCGCCAACAAAGGGAATGGTCAGTATAGGCGAGCATATTGTATCGCAGGGCGAGGTTGTCAATGCCAATGTTTATTCAAAATTATTTTCCTTGCAACAAGAGTATGAACAACGAGCAGGATATGCAGGGAGCAAATGGGTATTATTATTAGGACAAATATTATTTACCCTCATTTTCTTGAGTTCTTTATACATTTACATTTATCGTATTGACAGCAAAAAGACCCTTACATTTAAGAAAAATGCCTTTTTGATGTTATTATTGATAGGATTTTTCACGCTCACGAAATTGATAAATCGCACAGAATTTGTCAATATCTATAGTATTCCCTTTGCAGCCCTTCCTATTTTGGTTTGTACGTTTTTCAGTTCAGGGGTTGCCGTTATGCTTTATCTTATAACGACACTATTATCTTCGTGGTTAGTTCCCAATAGTTTTGAGTTCTTTCTTCTTTCGCTTTTTGCAGGTTTGATAGCGGTATATACCAGTAAGAATGCCTATAGAAGGTCTCGTTTATTTTTATCCGCAGGTCTTGTTTTCGTAACTTACAGTTTGATGTTTTTTGCACTTTCGTTAATCAAGGACGGTTATATTTCCTTTTCATGGGATTCCTATATGTGGTTTGTTCTCAATGCGAGTCTCATTGTAGCGATGTATCAATTAGTGTATGTACTTGAAAAGATATTTGGCTTTACTTCAGATAATACCTTTATTGAACTTTCGGACACGAATCATCCCATTCTTCGAGAGTTAGCAGAATTAGCGCCCGCCACCTTTCAGCACTGTATGCAGGTAGCCAATCTTGCAGAAAGTGCCATTCGTCAGATAGGCGGTAATCCTTTGCTTATTCGAGCAGGGGCATTGTACCATGATATTGGAAAGATGGCCAATCCCATTTATTTTATAGAGAATAGGCGAGGGGATTTTTTACCTTTAGCGCAGCTTGAACCCGAAGAAAGCGCACGTATTATCAAGCAACACGTAAGCGATGGGGTCTCAATTGCCCGTAAACATCGGTTACCGCAGATTATTATAGACTTTATATCCACACATCATGGGACAAGTCCTGTGCGGTATTTTTTGGCAAAGTATAAAGAGAAACATCCTGAAGAGACGGATTTTTCTGAATTTTCGTATTCAGGACCAAACCCAACGACCAAGGAGCAGGGGGTACTTATGATGTCTGATGCCATAGAAGCCGCCTCACGCACATTAAGTAGTTATTCGGCTGAATCAATTAGCTCTTTGGTAGATGGAGTTGTCGAAGAACAAATGAAAGCGCAGATGCTTAATGATACGAACCTTACCTTGTCGGACATTCGTTTAGTGAAGAGGATTATAAAGAAGAAACTTCAGGATATTTATCACGATAGAGTAATTGCAGATAAAACTGTGCAGATGGTCGATAAAACCTCTAATTAAGATAATGGACAATAATATCCATTAGATAAATCCTTTGTGTTTTTATCAAGATAGAAACGGTTGTTTATAGGGATAAATAAACAAATAAAACCGCCAATCGTATTGATTAACTCAAAATACGATTGGCGGTTTTGTGTTTATGCTCGCTCAATAATGAGACGATTTATTTAATCAACATCAATCTCAATTAAATCTCCGTTGGCATTAAACTCCAATTCAACAAAATTACTTAGTTTAATTTGTTGTCGGTTGTTATCCTCTAACTCCCATTCGATAATACTTAACTCAGGAAACTTGTTTGCAACGAGGGTTCTAATTTTTTGAGGAATTACACTTTCAGGAAGAGGGAGTATTCCTTTTATGCTTCTTACTTGATTTTTTTTATTAAAAGTAAGCACATACAAATCTTCTAAAAGTATCTCATAACGCTCATCATTATCCCCTTTGTCTCTTTTTGCTTGCAATATCTCCTGGTCTGCAAAATGCGTTGCAAGATAACTGCTGATTGCATCCGGTAAATCGGCAATCGCAATAACCTTTTCTTTGCAATTTGTCAATAATATAGTGGACATAAAAGCCAGCATACAGATTTTAAATTTTTTCATTACGTTTTCAATTTTTATTTATTTATTCAATTCAATCAACGATTTTGCTCATCTTTCGGCGAGAAAAAAGTATGCTTTATTTTGCCTCTCGTATTTATTTAACAAAATGGAAATGCGCTCCAAAACGTTCAAATGCAGCCTTATCAAGTGCCTCACGATGGTCAGGATGTGCAATGCTAATAATAAGTTTAGCACGCTCTTGCAATGTTTTACCATACAGATTAACGGCGCCGTATTCTGTAACGATATAATGCACATGGCTACGTGTGGTTACTACGCCAGCACCTAGGTTAAGCGTCGGTGCAATTTTGCTTTGTCCTTTATTGGTGCTTGAAGGCATTGCAATAATTGCCTTTCCACCCTCTGAGAGCGAAGCCCCATAAATAAAATCAACTTGTCCCCCTACACCAGAGTAGAAGGTAGTACCCAAGGAATCGGCACAAACCTGTCCTGTAATATCTATTTGCAGGGCGGAGTTAATGGCAGTAACTTTTGGATTTTGGGATAAAATAAATGGACTGTTTGTATAAGCCACATCCTTCATTAAGACCATTGGATTATCATCAATAAAGTCATAACAACGTTGTGAACCCATTAAAAATGTAGAAACAAGTTTACCTTTATCCAATTTTTTATTTGCACCATTGATAACCCCTTTTTCAATCAAAGGCAGTACGCCATCTGCAAACATTTCAGTGTGAATCCCTAGGTTTTTATGTCCACCTAATTGTTCCAAGACTGCATTCGGAATTGCCCCAATTCCCATTTGTAAAGTAGCTCCATTTTCTATTAAACTTGCACAATGCTTTCCGATAAGTTTTTCTACCTCGGTAGCCTCTGTAAAATGGGCAGGTTCAAGGGGAGTATTATCTTCTACGAATATATCAATCATATTAAGCGGTATCATCGCATCACCCCAGGCACGAGGCACATGAGGGTTGACAACTGCAATCACTGTTTTAGCGGTTTCGATAGCCGCCAAAGTTGCATCCACAGAGGTGCCTAATGATACAAAACCATGTTTGTCGGGGGTAGAAACTTGAATCATTGCCACGTTGCAGGGCAATGTTCCAGAGCGATATAATTTTTGAGTTTCGCTCAAAAATACAGGAATATAATCAGCATAACCTGCTTGTACGGATTTTCGCACATTTCCGCCCACAAAGAAAGCATCGTGTTGAAAGATACCCTCATATTTTTTGTCCGTATAAGGAGCCTCACCCTCCGTATGTAGGTGATGAATGTGAACATCTCGTAATTCTCCAGCATCTCCTCTCAAACAGAGTGCTTTAATAAGCGTTTGTGGAGCACTTGCAACACTGCTTAAATGTATATGGTCGCCAGACTTTACGGCTTTTACCGCTTCGGATGCCGATACGGCTTTGTAGGTTGTTTTGAACATAGTTGAATGGTATTATATTATGATTATAAGACTAAAAACTTTCATGTTATCAAGCATTTGTATAGTTCCCTTTGCCAAATGCAAGGGCAAATATACTATAAATTTCTCATTTAAAAACCTATGGATTTGGTATTTCCAAAAACTTGTTTTACTTTTGCCAACCAATTGATAGGAGGAATGAATCAACAGAATG
>JBOFDL010000190.1:0-3165 GCA_051646985.1 Bacteroidales bacterium
TGGAAAACAAAAAAAGTAGCTATACCTTTGCACCACCAAAATAAAAACAAGCAGAAGTAGCTCAGTTGGTAGAGCATCACCTTGCCAAGGTGAGGGTCGCGGGTTCGAGTCTCGTCTTCTGCTCAAAATAGCCCTTGCAAAGTGTTAAAAGCTTTGCAAGGGCTAAATTTTTATTATGACACCACTCACTTGGCTTCATGCCTTCGCCGACTATGAGCTGTACCTACAAATTGAAAAAGGTGGCTCAAAAAACACCTACACGAGCTATGTGCATGATATTCAGCGTTATAAGGAATATATGTTACTGGCACGAGAAATCTCTTCTCCCGAAAATGTAAGCCTTTCCCTCATTCGTGATTTCTTACAACACCTAGTAGTGGACTGTTTTTTAGCAGAAAGAAGCATTGCCCGCAACATTGCTACCATTCGCAACTTCCATGAATTCTTACAAAACGAAAATCTCTGCACGCATAACCCTGCCGAACAGTTGAGTTCGCCCAAATTTCAACCCAAACTCCCTGTCGTTCTCACCGTTGCCGAAATCGAAACTTTATTAGAACACATTGACACAACGAAAGCCGCTGGCGTTAGAAATCGCGCCTTGATAGAACTTTTGTATTCTTCGGGTTTGCGCGTTTCCGAGTTGTCAAATGTCGCGTTAAGCAATTTATTTTTTGAAGAAGGCTTCTTACAAGTGTTGGGAAAGGGAAATAAAGAAAGATTGGTGCCACTAGGAGAATATGCAATCGAATGGGTAGAAACTTACTTGCGAGAAGTAAGAAATGTAAAGGTCATTGCAAGAAAAGGTTACGAACATCTTGTATTTTTAAACCCTAGTGGAAAGCAGCTCTCTCGCATTTCCATTTTTAAGATTGTCAAAGAACTAGGAATTGCCGCAGGAATTACCAAAAACATCAGCCCGCACACCTTTAGACATAGCTTTGCGACACACCTTGTCGAAGGCGGTGCCGATTTACGTGCCGTTCAAGAAATGTTAGGGCATGAGTCCATCACTACTACCGAAATTTACACACACCTCAACAGCGAGTACTTAAAAAGCGTGTTGGCAATGTATCATCCGAGAAAATAGGTATCATTTTTACCACACTTTTTTCTTTTTCTCCCAAAAAAGTACTTTATTTGTCCTTCCTATTTTGGTTTAAGTATAAGTTAGCAAAAAACAAAGAAAGTAATTTGACATTTTTAGGTCATTGAGCGATAGCCGAAATGACCTAAAAATGTTAAAAGGTCATTTCAATTATTACTCAATGCACTCTAAAACGTTAAAAGGTCATTTCGGCTATCGCTCAATGACCTTTTGACAGTATCTTTTAATAAATAGAAAGCCTTTGTTTATTTCCACTTGATATTTATGCTTAAAAAACAATAGTTTGAAAGCCAATGCTTTAATCAACTTATAAATAAAGAAGCATTTACACCACAGTTGTTTTAATTTGCTACTTATATAAATCCACCTGAACTAAAAAGAAAGAGTTTAACAATCAATAAATTAAACTTTAAATATACATTTACCATTCATTTATTTATCATGAAAGTATTTTCCACGCTCACACTTGGGCTACTTATGCTTTGTTTTCCTTTGCTTACCTTAGCAAAAAAACCACCGACACCAATGGTGGACAAAATTGCCCCTTCTGCTGACAGAGAGCCGCCCTTGTCTAAGCAGGAACCAGGAGGGGGAAAACCTGTGCCTGCCACAAAGAAGGAAATGCCTGCTCCTACCGAAAAGAAGGCTAAAGCTGTTGTTCCGCCCAAAAAAGAAACGCCTGCGCCTGCTCCAAAGGAGGACAAAGTGACACAAGTAGATGGCGAGGCTTATCAATTAATGTTGTTGCAGCACTTGGATTCTGTTAATCGCTCACTAAAGTATGAAACAGGCGAGATTGAATTGGACGGAAAGGTAGCAAAAATCAAAGTGCCTTCAGGTTTTAAGTTTTTGAACGCTGCGCAAAGCCGCACGGTTTTAGAAGATTTGTGGGGCAACCCTCCGCAAACCTCTGTGTTGGGAATGTTGTTTCCCGAAAACGCAACGGCAATTTCAGATTCAACGTGGGCTTTCATTATTAACTATGAGGCGATTGGTTATGTAGAAGACAAAGATGCAACTGACATGGATTATGATGATTTGTTGAAGCAAATGAAAGAAGATGTAGCAGAAGATAGCAAAGCACGGGTTAAAGAAGGGTATCCTGCCATCACTTTGATTGGTTGGGCAGATACACCGCATTATGATGCCTCTCATAAGACTTTACATTGGGCAAAAGAAGTTTCATTTGCCGAAGAAGAAGAACACACTTTGAATTATGGGATTCGTGTCTTGGGTCGTAAAGGTGTTTTATCCTTAAATGCAGTAGGTTCTATGGCAAATTTAAACAAAATTAAGCCACAAATTAATCGCATTGTCGAAAGTGCAACTTTTGGAGAGGGAAACAAATACAGCGACTTCGACCCCAGTGTTGACAAAGTGGCAGCATGGACAATCGGCGGGCTAGTAGCAGGAAAGGTATTGGCAAAAGTAGGTTTCTTCGCCTTCTTTGCTAAGTTTGCTAAGGTAATATTTGTAGCGATTGCCGCAGGAGCTACTGCAATTTGGCGTTGGATTCGCGGTAGAAGCAAAGAATAAGTACAAAAAACAATGCTTTAAGAGTTCGGAGCTTTCTAAAAAGTTCCGAACTCTTATCTATTTTAAAAACATATCATACAAATTATCACCGCTTACTTATCACTTAAAAAAATGGCTTCCATTATAACACATTCTCTTGTAGGACTTGGCGCAGCACTGCTCATGCCAAAAGATTGGCGCACAGGTATTTTCCTTACTGTAGCCACAGTTGCCCCTTCTTTACCAGATTTAGATGTATTAGGCTTTTATGCAGGCGTTCCTTACGATAGCTTTTGGGGACATCGCGGTTTTGTACATTCTTTTTGCTTTGCTTTTTGTTTGGCAGCCTTATTAGCAATACTAGTACGCTATCATCAAAAAACTACTTACATAAAATTGTGGATATTTTTAGGTATTGTCATCAGTACACACGGCATTTTAGATGCAATGACCACAGGTGGACACGGCATTGCCCTATTTTCTCCTTTCAATAATGCACGCATTTTCTTACCTTGCCGTGTTATTCAAGTTTCACCCATGCG
>JBOFDL010000191.1:0-2912 GCA_051646985.1 Bacteroidales bacterium
TATTTCCTCAATGGGATACTGATTTATTTGTATTCTTGAATGGCTATCATAATCCCTTTTTTGATATGCTAATGTGGTACATTAGCAAGACGTCTGTATTGATAGTTCTTTTTGCCTTTGTCCTTTTTGCAGTCTATAAAAAACGGGGTTTTATACCGACTTTATTTGTTTTTTTAGGATTGGCTCTCTGCATATTATTGGCAGATAGAATTTCGAGTGGTCTCTTTAAACCTTTTTTTGAGCGTCTTCGCCCCACTCACGCACTGGGCAATGTCGTACATATTGTGCGTAATTATATGGGAGGAAAATATGGATTTGTATCTTCTCACGCTGCGAATGTTTTTTCGATTTCTATTTTTCTTATGCAAGTTTTTCGTAATAAGTTCTATTCTTGTAGTTTAATGATTGTTGCGAGCATTGTTGCTTATAGTCGTATTTATCTAGGGGTGCACTATCCTTTAGATGTGATTTGTGGCGCAATATTGGGCGCAATGATTGGATATTTAGTTTCTTTGCTATATTATAGGGCAGTTGCAACTTATATGGCTAAGGGAAGCCTTTAGAGACGAAATTTTGTTGTTATTTTTGTATGCAAAAAAAAACAGAGGTCATTTATTACATTTAATTAATAATAAGACCTCTTTGTGACCACGGAGGGATTCAAACCCCCGACCTTCAGAACCGGAATCTGACGTTCTATTCAACTGAACTACGTGGCCTTTTTTACTGTTTATTTATTTTTATCCAAGCATTTGATTTATATCGAATTTATTTTTATAATCTTGCATTGAGCGACGTATAATTTCATGTGCCTCGTCAATACCAAAAACGTGGGTTATCTCACATTTTCGTTTCTCTCCGGGAATATCTTTATAGGTCAAAAAATAGTGTCGTAGTCTATCTAGAATTCCTTTTGGACAGTCTGTAATATCTTTATAGTTTCCATATACTGCATCGTCATACAATACGCCAATCAATTTATCGTCAGCCTCGCCTCTATCAAGCATTCTGAAGCCTCCAATCGGACGTGCTTTGACTAATAAGTCTCCATGTGTAATATCTTTTTCGGTCAATATACAAATATCGACAGGATCTCCATCTCCTTTAATTTCACCTCTTCCTGTTTTTTCTCTACAAAAATCAGCGACTAAATCTCCACTATAAGTTTGAGGTAAAAAACCATAAAGCGCAGGAACTACATTTGAAAATTTTTGGGGACGATCTAGTTTTAAATATCCTGTTAATTTATCTATCTCATATTTAACCGTATCTGTAGGTACAACTTCAACAAAGGCAGTCACAATCTCAGGAGCATCGCCTCCTAAACACACTCCATGCCAAGGATGTGATTTATAACGCATGCCCATTAATTTCCAAAATGGCAGATCCATCATAGCATTTTTTCTACAATACCGATAAAATCTTTTCAAGTCCTATACCTCTCGAGCCCTTTATAAATACTGTCTGATGGAGAAGGGGGTATTTCTCTAAATAAGCGGTCAATTCCATAGTGTTTTTAAAAGTTAAGTATGAATTTTCACTCGCTAAAGTACAAAAAATATCTCCTACAAGCAAAACGCGCTCTAAGCCTTTTTCTTTCGTCAGCCGTAATACGTTCTCATGCTCCAGTTGAGTCTCCTTGCCCAGTTCAAGCATATCTCCCAAAATAAGCGTTTTATTGACAATTGGGATTTTTGAAAAATTTTGAATTGCTAAACTCATACTTGTGGGATTTGCATTATAAGCATCTAAAATAATTGTATTATGCTGAGTTTTTATTCTCTGCGAGCGTGCATTTGTTGGAATGTATTGCTCAATTGCATCTTTAATCTTCTTATCTTCTATACCAAAATAGCGGCCTATGGCAACTGCTGCCAATATATTTTGCGCATTATAATCTCCCACTAATTGTGTTTTCCAACAATCGCCATTTCCTAGACGCAAATTCAGTAAAATCCCAGACTCCTCATCTATTTCAAGGCGAACATTGTCTTTCTGTAATCCATACTCTATGACCCCAGTAGCCTTATTCTCTCGAAGCATTTCTTGCAAATCAGGGCTATCTAAGGATGCGAAAATTTGTCCATTATTTTTTGTGAGATAATCATATAACTCCCCTTTGGTTTTTTTAACTCCTTCAAACGAGCCAAAGCCTTCTAAATGTGCTTTCCCAACATTCGTAATAAGTCCGGCATTAGGTTGTGCTATTTCGCAAAGAAATTGAATTTCTCCTAAATGATTTGCTCCCATCTCTACTATTCCAAACTTAGTTTCAGTAGTCATACTTAGCAATGTAAGAGGCACTCCAATATGATTATTGAAATTTCCTTTTGTTGTTGTTACCGAGTATTTTTTTGAAATTACAAGCGATAATAATTCTTTTGTTGTTGTTTTTCCATTTGTTCCAGTAATTCCAAAAATGGGTATATGTAGTTGTTGACGATGATATTTTGCCATTTTTTGTAAGGCACACAAAACCGATTCTACTTTAACAATTCTATCAGAATTTGGCAATAGTATATCTTCATCAACAATTACATAGGATGCTCCTTTTTTCAATGCAAGTTGTGCGTAAGAATTACCATTAAAATTTTCTCCTTTAAGCGCAAAAAACATACAAGATGGCAATAAATTTCTTGTATCAATACATACACCACTAGTACGAAGAAATAACGAATGCAGTTCAGAAATTTCCATTTTCTCTAATATCCAAAGAAAAGAAGCGACTCGTAAGAGTCGCTTCTTTTTGACGTTTATATAAATTATCGTCCACTACTACCTCTAGGTGCAGCAGCACCAAGACGATCCATTGCACAACGAAAGCCAATATCTTCTCTCCCAATTGCTTCATCAAGAAATCTACGAGTTCCTGGACTTAACCAATAAGCTCTATCTTGAAAGGAGCCTCCTTT
>JBOFDL010000192.1:0-2452 GCA_051646985.1 Bacteroidales bacterium
CGCCAGCCAATAGAAAGCAACTGAAAACTGTTGTTTTCTTTGTCTATTAACACACGCCTTTTCACAGGATTTTTGGGCGAATTACCGTCCATTTCTACTTGATAGCGGTGAATAAATTGTATGATAACTTCTTGATAATGAGCTATTTTATCCATTG
Organism: Bacteroidales bacterium; assembly: GCA_051646985.1. Taxonomy (GTDB): domain Bacteria; phylum Bacteroidota; class Bacteroidia; order Bacteroidales; family UBA932; genus JAITMY01. The sequence continues at coordinate 158 of JBOFDL010000192.1, forward strand.
TATGAATTATTAACAACAAAATTAAACACATTCGCGCAAATATGCAAGGGGATAGGCAAAAAAATTGTATTTTCGCAGCTATTTTTCATCGTCATTGCCCCACATTTTTAGGCTTATCTTATTCTTAAACAATCTATTCCTTTGAATCAAAAATATCTTCCTTACGTTCAACTGCACGTTGCGGTTTTCTTGTTTGGGTTTACTGCCATTTTAGGGAAATTAATTTCCTTAGAGGGCGTTGTGTTGGTGTGGTATCGCATTGCAATTACGATTGGGAGCTTGCTGCTAATCCCCAAAGTATATGAAAAAGCCCTCGCCATACCCAAGCAAGACCGCAGGAGGTTAGCCTTGATAGGTTGCTTGGTTGCCCTACACTGGGCAACTTTCTATGCCGCCATCAAAGCCTCAAATGTGAGCATTACCTTATGTTGTTTTGCCTCCGTGCCTGTTTTTACTGCCCTTATTGAGCCGCTTTTTTTTAAACGGAAAATCCTGCTTTCGGAGATGATACTAGGCTTTTTTATCGTGGTGGGCTTTGTTTTTATTTTTGAATCTTCGTGGGAATATTGGAAAGGAATGGTCATCGCTTTAACCTCTTCCTTGTTAGCGGCAACTTTTAGCGTAATGAATAAAGGCATTGTAGATAAATATGAAACCTTTCCCATTATGTTAATAGAGTTTTTATATGGCTTAGGCTTGTTATCGCTGCTGATTCCCGCCTTCCTTTATTTCTACCCCGAAACACTGCTTTTTCCTACGATTGCTGATGCAGGTTACTTGCTCATCTTGGCGATTGTTTGCACGACTGGCGGCTACACGCTTGCCATGTACGCCTTGAAAAAGCTCTCTGCTTTTACCGTCAACCTCGCCATTAACTTAGAACCCGTGTATGGGATTCTATTCGCCTACTTTGGGCTAGACGAAGCAAAGGACTTAAGTCCCCGCTTTTACATTGGTGCGGTGATTGTGATTTTTGCGATTTTTGCACACCCCTTTTTGGCGAAGAAATTGGAGAAGAAGGAGTAAGAGGCTACTTCTGTTCTCTTATTTTCTACATAAAAAAGAGAATCATTTTTGTATTAGTCATTACTTTATCCCCAGCGTAGGCATTAACACCTACGCTGGGGATAAAGTAATGACTATCTTGCTTTTATAAATTTATTGGACAATAAGATAAAGGCAAAACCTACCTATTCAGAAGGTAAAATCAATATCTGCCCGATGTCTAATCTGTCATTTTCTAAGCCATTGATTTCCATAAGGACTTCTATGGTTGTCCCATATTCTTTGGCGATTTTATATAAATAGTCGCCTGTTTTTACAATGTATGTATTTGCCTCTTCTCCATTTACTTCTTCTAATAAACTACGAAAAAACTTACGCCCTGCGGCAGTCATGCCTACAAACATCTGCTTTTGGGAACTAAGATTAGATTTATCGGCTACCGCAGGAATGTAAAAGTCAAACATGACATCACCACATTCAAAACAAACAATGACTTTGGCTACGGCTTCGCCTTCTTCATCATAAAAATAGAAGCTATCGTGGGGGTGAAAGATGCAGCGCGAAGGATTATGGAAATGTTCGGTTTCTTGTAAGCCATTCCATAAAGTTTCTTCTTGCTCCTCTGTCAAAACTTTGCCACTGGGAGTCATCGGTTCTACTAATTCCTTCCCTTTTGCGGAATAAGAATGAACTGTGGAATAAGTAAACCCTTTGGAAATGGGGGCTGTTTTTTGCGCAAACACTGTGAAGGAAAGCAGGCAAAGAACACTAAAGTGTAAGAGTTTTTTGATGAATAACATGATGAAGAGATTAAGTAAAAAGATAACGCAAAGATAAAGTATAAATTGTTAATTATCAAATGATTCTTTTTTTTTGATTTGTTTATTATCCCTTTATGATGTTACAGATTTTCAAAAAAGATAAAATATTGTGATGATGATGTGTAAGCGTATATTTAACATTTTCGTTGATTGATTATCAAGTGTTGCTTTTTTTCAATTCAGAAGAATCTACACAACTAACACCCTAAAATAGCTGTTGTGTGGATTCTTCTGAATTAGTGAGTTGGTTAAGGCATTGATTTTGAATTTCTTTATCTTTAAAAATAGGTATTAAATAGAAATAAACAAAGCATATCCCTTTCTTAAAAGAAACGGTCAAAAGGTCATTGAGCGATAGCCGAAATGACCTTTTGAAACATTAGGGTATATTGAGCGATAGCCGAAATGACCTTTTGAAACATTAGGGTATATTGAGCGATAGCCGAAATGACCTTTTGAAACATTAGGG
>JBOFDL010000193.1:0-8044 GCA_051646985.1 Bacteroidales bacterium
ATATCAATTTTATCCTTAATTTCGCCAACTCATATTTATCGAGAATTTCTCATGTAACAAATAAATTATTATGAAAAAATATCTTTTACCACTATTAAGTTTAACTATGCTATTATTAGCATGTACCGAATTTGATAACGCAGATAATACAAAAGTTATTCATATCGTTCCGCAGCCTGTATCTTGCGAAATTGCCTCTAATGGAGCTTTTATATTCAAAATGCACACAAAAATTTATGCTCCAAATAATGAAAATTACATAAAAACGGCAAAAATTTTTGCTAAACAAATGGAAAGTATTTTTGGATTTACTCCTATTGTACGCAAAGGATATAAATCTAGTGATATAAACATTACTCAACGAGATGATTTGGCACAAGAAGAGTATATGATAGAAATTACTCAAACGCAAATTAAAATATCTGTGGGAGCAGAGCAAGGTGCCGCTCATGCTTTGCAGACATTACGTCAAATTATTCTGCAAACCATTCGTGATGAACATAGTGCAAGAATTCCGCAATTGGTGATAAAAGATAAACCTTTCTTTGCATATCGTGGAATGATGCTAGATGTCTGTCGACACTTTAGTCCTGTAGAGGAAGTGAAACGATTTATTGATATACTTGCTTTACATAAAATAAATAAATTTCACTGGCATTTGACGGAAGATCAAGGTTGGCGTATAGAGATAAAACGTTATCCAAAGTTGACAGAATATGGCACAACTCGGAAAGAAACAGTTGTTGGACACGCGTTGTATAGTAAAAAATATGATGGAAAACCTTATGGAGAAGGATTATTCTATACACAAGATCAAATAAAAGATGTGGTTGCCTATGCCACAGAAAGATATATAGCGGTAATTCCTGAAATAGAGTTGCCTGGTCATGCCTTAGCTGCTTTAGCTTGTTTCCCAGAACTTGGTTGTACTGGTGGACCTTATGAGGTTTCACCTACATGGGGTGTATTTGATGATGTATATTGTGCAGGTCGTGAAACAACGTTTGAATTTTTACAAAATGTACTAGATGAAGTGGTAGATTTATTCCCGTCACAATATATTCATATTGGTGGAGATGAATGTCCCAAAGCACGTTGGAAAAAATGTCCAAATTGTCAAGCACGAATGAAGGTCGAAAAATTAAAGAATGAAGATGAACTTCAGAGTTATTTTATTCGTCGTATTGAGCAATATCTTAAAGATAAAAATCGCTCTATCATCGGTTGGGAAGAAATTTTACATGGAGGAGTAAGCCCTACTGCGACAATTATGGCTTGGCAAAGCGCTCAAGCAGGTATTGATGCAGCAAAACTTGGCAATCAAGTGATTATGACTCCTACTAAAAATTATTATTTTGATTATTACCAATCAAAAGATACTATCAATGAACCTTTTGCTATTGGAGGCTATGTGCCTGTTTCTAAGGTATATGAATTTGATCCTTATGATAAACTTAATAATAATGAAAAAAAGGCAATTTTGGGAGTCCAAGCAAACTTATGGCGGGAGTATATTAAAACCTTTGAACATGTGGAGTATATGACTTTACCTCGTCTTGCTGCTCTAGCAGAGGGAGGATGGTCCTATGATAGAAGGAATTATGAGTCATTTTTAGAACGTATGCAGAGTCTAAAAGTACTGTACGATAAAGAGGGCTATAATTACGCTAAACATATTTTTGATTAAAATATCTCATTTTTAAAATAAGAAACATCGGACTTTAATTTCAAAGTTCGATGTTTTTTTTAGGTATTTAGTTTGAGTTTCGAGTTTTTATTGGGAGGAAAGAAGAAACTTATTTCTATATTTGCAGTTTTTTTACACGCTCAAAATTTTATTTAACATCACAGTGTCATCATCTGCTCAAACTCAACAACGCTTACTTTCGTTAGATATTTTGCGAGGAATTACAGTTGCTGCTATGATATTGGTAAATAATCCAGGTAGTTGGAGTGCTGTATATGCTCCTCTACAACACGCTAGTTGGCATGGGCTTACTCCTACAGATTTAGTATTTCCCTTCTTTTTGTTTATTATGGGAATATCGACCTATCTCTCATTATCAAAGTTTGAGTTTAAACTTTGTCCAACTTTGTTTATTAAAGTCTTAAAACGAAGCATTCTTATTTTTGCTATTGGATTTGTCCTTAATTTGATTGGAATTATTCCCACAAGTATTAACTACGAAGGGAATATGATGATATATCTTATAGAACATGTTCGCATACTTGGGGTATTGCAACGTTTAGCCTTATGTTATTTTTTCGGCACCATTTTTTTGAGTTTTATTCCTATACGCTGGCTTCTTGATTCAGCAATGCTTATATTATTTATTTATGCTTTATTGCTTGGTATTGGAAATGGATATGAATTTTCGGAAAATAACATTATTGCTATAGTAGATAATGCTTTATTTGGATCCTTGCATTTATATCATGATATTTTGCCTTCGGGAGCGATAATTGCTTTTGACCCAGAGGGCTTATTGAGTACCTTGCCTTCCATTGCGCAATTACTTTTAGGGGTGTATTGTGGATATATCTTTTCTCAATATAAGAAAGTTGAATTAATAATACCTCGTATTGCAGTGATTGGCACAATGTTATTATTTGCAGGATTATTGTTATCGTATGGAGTTCCATTGAATAAAAAAATATGGTCATCTTCATTTGCACTGTGTTCATCAGGATTTGCCATGTTGTTACTCACGGTACTCGTATGGATAGTGGATTATCAGAAACATAAGAAATGGGCAAAAGCCTTTGTTGAGTTTGGCACAAATCCGTTATTTATCTATGTGTTTTCAGGATTATTGGCACAATTTGTTGCTAACATTAAGGTAGATAACATAAGTGTACAGGCGTATTTATATAGCCTATTGACTACTATTTGTAGATGTAGTTATGCAGCATCACTATTGTATGCTATAATTTTTGTAACAATATGTTGGGGCATTTGCAAGTGGCTTTACAATCGAGGGATAGTGATAAAACTGTAATATTCAAATACAATCATATCTTTTTTAATTAAAAATTAATATGAATTTAAAACTCATTGGGTTTATTGTGTGTATAGGTATATCAATTTTTGATGTTTTTGGCGAAGTACTTCTTAGTGCTAGCACAGATTCAATGACAAATTCAGTTGAAATATCGAATATATCTCTTTTATCAAAAAGAGAGAATAATAAATCAATTAACGCATTAGAGCAGAGTGTTCAGATAGCGACTGGGTATAGAGCAGGACGAACTATTTTATTACGATCTTGGCCGCGACGAAGACTCTTAACTATAATTAGAGAAATAGCGAGCGATTATTATCTCTCAGGATTACAAACGAAATATTTTGTTAATGCTGCATATACTACCGATTACACAGTAAAAATTAACAATAGGTTTGATATAGGAGCAAGACTGCTTTATACGAATGAGTATGCAAAAAGTTATTTGAGAACGGGAGAATTAACGAATTCTTATAAAATGTATCAATTTGGAGGAGCAATGCTCGTGCGTCTCATTTATTTGCATAAAAGAAATTCCATAAAAATTTACGGAGATATAAGTTTTGGCTGTGTATTAAAAAACTATCAACTTCAACTCAATACAGGCAAAAATAGGAGACTTGCAGCCGGTTTCATGGGACATGTTAATTACTTAGGAGTCTCGTTTGGAAGAACAATATATGGCTTTGGAGATTTTGGATTTGGGAGTAAAGGCATAATTTCAGCAGGAATAGGCTATCGTTTTCAGCCAAAAACTATTTAATATAAAAAGAGATGTCTTATAAATACACACATCGATTATATACAATATACATAATTGTATTTTTGATTTTTTTGAGTTTTGGCTGTGTGCGATATGAGAATTATTACTCATCATTGCATGTTCAGCCCTCTACAATTGCATTAACATCCGTAGAAACGTCCATTAGTAAAAATTTAGAACATCTAGATAACGCATTTCGACTTGCAGAATTTCTTGATGCTCCAGAGGAAGATAAGAATGCTATTAAAAAACTCCTCTTCCCAGGTTCTCAAATAAAAGACAAAGGCAATGGCGTTTGGTTTATAGATAATTTTTTTAAAAAAAACAGTTACGTATACACCAATAACACCTCTCTTTGGGAAAAAGACACAAAATGGATTATAACCGACATTTATAGCCCTTTGGGTAATGTGTACTCCGCCTATCACATTGGATTGAATAATCAAGGCGAGAATACTTGGACACTTGTTTCTCAAAAAGCCTCTATTGCTCAGATGAACTCAAGTGTTAATCTGCAGTTAAAAGCGCAAGAACCTTTTCAGCGAGGCTCAAATATTGATATAGAACTTACAGGCTCAGGGAATTCAAAATCTATTAGATCTAACACACAAGCACCTGAAAACTCATCAAAAACAGGACATTTAATGCTTGATTTTTTAATAGAATCTCCTCTTATGTACAAAATAATGTACATAGAAATTAAGGATTCAGAAAGTCGCAAACAAGCAAGTGCAGGTTTTATGAATATTGATGCTTATTATGATACTTCACCCACGGAGGTGGATAAAATTACGGCAGAATATCTCGGGAATAAACAATGTAAGATAGCATTCAATGGAGATTTCTTTGTTTACACACTAGAAAAGGATACTTATAAATAAACCCACTCTCAATGCATAACAATATCACTCACGGCCTGCAATTTGTAGAGTGATTTATTTGCGGATTAGATATCTTTTGCCACATATATTATTCCATTATCACATCCATGAATGGTTCGATTATCCTTCATTTGTTGAACAATATAATCGATATGCTCCTTTGTTATGCTTTGCCCTGGAACAAGTACAGGTATTCCTGGCGGATAGGGGGTTACCAAGAAAGAAGAGATACGATGCAAGGCATTCTCTATTTTCATTGGCTCCCTTTCAGAGAAGAAATAACCTAATCCTGCGGTTTCTATATTTGGGATACTAACCGTATTTTGTTCGGCAATTCGTTTTTTATCAAATCTTTTTGCTTCACGCTCTAACTCACTGAGTACAAAAAACAATTCGCCTTCTTTCGAGGTAGATGTGCCAATGGTGAAAAGAAATAAAATAGTTCCTTCATGAGTTGTTTTCTCTACCTCAAAGCCCTTCTCCTGTAGATAAGCTTGTATATCCTTGACTTCGCAGTTAAGTGCAGAAATATCAAGTAAAACTTTTAGGGGGTCATTTCCATAATGATAGGTTTTGAGATGCTTAAACTCTTGTTGAAAGTCATTGAATTCAACAACTTTTATCATTGTAAGACGCTTCCTCACAGCATCTCTAAATCTTTTTGCTTGCTCCAAAGCTTTGCTTAATAGTTTGAATCCCTCTATTTCCATTTGCATAGAGCATACACCTAGAGAAGCAATGATTTGATATTGAGGAGAGGTAGAGGTGTAAAGATGAAAGATTTCACGAAAGTAATCCTCCTCAAAATCTGGGTCATTAACATGAATATAGGAACTTTGACTAAATGCAGAGAGTACTTTATGTGCGCTGTGTGTAACGTAGTCTGCACCCGAAAGAATGGCGGAGTATTCTTTGAAGTAGGGGTGAAAAGATGAGTACCCAAACCATGCTTCATCAACAAAGACTTTAATGTTGGTTCCATTGGCTTGATTCATTTTTTTGACCAAGTTTACAACTTTACGAATCGGGATAAGTATTCCATCGTATGTACATCCTGTGAGGACGATTAATTTTACGTCTGGATTTCCTTTAAGAGCCTCTTCGATGTCTTTGATGGAGGGGGGAGCAAAGATCCCGTACTTTGTCGAGAACTGACTGTTTATATACACAGGTTGTGCTTGTGCTTGTATCAATGAGTAGTGTACAGATTTATGACAATTTCTGTCAACAATGGCCTTATCACCTGTTCTTAAGAGAGTTTGTAGTATGATTTTATTGGAGTTCGATGAGCCGTTTGTAACAAAATAGGTTTTTCGTACGTTGAACGTTCGAGCCGCTTTAGCCTCTGCCATACCAACATATCCTGTCGAGTCGAGCAAAGAGCCTAGATGTTCTACGGATACGGATAAGTCTCCTTGAAAGACATTATCGCCAAAAAACTCATAAAATGGATATAAGTAAGGTGAGTTCTTAAAACTTTGTCCTCCAGCGTGTCCTGGAGTGTGCCATGTATAATTGGCTTCTTCAACGTAATCTTTATAGGCGGTCCAAAAAGGAGTTCGTCTTCTTTCGTTGAAGGTATTGAGGATACGTTGGAGTTCTTGTTGATAGTTGTTGACTAATTCTTGTTTTTGAATGAAGTGAACGTTTCCTAAATTTGGATTGTATAAATCGTAAGTATTTTGTTTTGTGGTAATGATGAAGATATGAATATTGCTTCGGAGTTTGATAATTTGCTCAATAATTTGCATAGATTCGCAGACCGCCCAGTTGATAACAACGGCTTGTACATCTCCATATTCTGCTTTGAGTTGTTTTGTATTGACGCTCGGGATGTGTCCTTTTTCGAGATACCTTAGTGCGGTTTCTTGTGAGATGGCTTTAACAAATTCTATATTCAGGGCGTTGTTTTTTTCAAGACTTGCTTTTACTTTGTTGAAGTTTTCGCAGAGTATTTCAACGGCATTTTTAGTGGATTCAATTAAAAGTACTTGAATGCGGCAAGGGGGAGTAATGGATTTTGGCATAAGGGCGGTCTCTCAGGGCTTGTTTAATGGATGTGATTGATGATATCGTATAGTTTGGGTTTTGGTTATTCAATCTGAAGGATTCTTGGTTGAGAATTAAGGTTCATCACAATTCAATTCTTTTATGTTGTCAAATAAACGTTCGTAAATGAGGTATGCTTTTTTTTCATCAAAGCCCTCAATAAGACGAATTGCACAATTCCACCAACCAAAGCTTAAGACTTGAAGTTTTGCATATTCATATTTATGTTTACTGTTCAAGGCTTGGTGATACTCCTTCCATACTTGTTTCGGAGAGACGTTTTGTTCGGCTTGGAGTTGAGTTAAATGCTTCCAAGCATTTAGTAAACTGTCGCCTCCTATTATTATAGCTCTTGCGTAATAACTTGTACAAGTATCGGGGTTTTCAAAGGACTCAAGTCCTTGAGGTTTTTGGCTCAAGTAAGCTTGATAGGCTAACTTTGAGAGTTTATATACTTGTTCCATTTCCTTTAGTTGTAGCATTCTCATTCTTTCCCATTCCTCGCCCTTAGGCAATACTAAGTCAAGTAAAATTTTTTTCTTCTCGCTATACTCTTGCTCTAAACTGTCGGTTTGTAGCGATGCTAAGTCTTGTAAGTTATACACAACAGGAGTATTTTCAATATTAAAAGCATTACTCATTGTCAGGGTATAAGCTCCATTGAGTGCTTGTTTTGTTACTTTACTGGAATCAAAATTTCCTTGGAATACACAAAGTTCGTCGGTCCACACAAAAGATGAGGCTTTCATGTTTGTAGAACTAAGCAGTAAGAAAAGGCTCAAAAAGGGGATAAGTTTCATCATCATTAAAGGGGTATTTTTTATATATTCAAGGGCATTAAGGTTATTCTTTAAGCCGATTCTTTTTCAAATTTGGCATTTTTCAATCTCCTCATCAGTGCGCTGGATGGGTTAAAAACGACTCTTTTTACTTCTATAGATTCGGCTCTAAATTTTTTAGGATCCGTAATCTGATGCTTGCTTTGTGCCGTGAGCGAGAAGGTGCCAAAACCTTCAAAGCATACGCTATTTCCTTCAAGGAGTTCTTTTTCAAGGCAGTTTAATAAACGTAATATGCTGGCTTGTTCTTCGATAGCCTGAGATATTTTTCCTCGTGTTATGTTCAAGGCAAGATTTTTAATACCTACGGTTTTTCGGCGTACTACTTGTGGAAAGTATCCTGATTTCTTTTCTCCATCAGGATTCACATTATCATTCCAATTCACAAATTTATATTTTATGCTCATTTCAATTTAGCATTTATAGATTTACTGCCTGCAATTTACTACAAAATTATTGATAAATTAAACAAATCCTCGCATTATTTTTATTGTAAGCTGTACAGCTCAC
>JBOFDL010000194.1:0-3915 GCA_051646985.1 Bacteroidales bacterium
CAAAAATAATTATTTTTCAATCAGTATCTTTACTGTTTTTTTTGCATTCAAAAAAAAAACATTACCTTTGTCATGGAGTCTCTTGTATAAGGGAACGGGGTGTAGCGTAGCCCGGTATCGCGCCTGCTTTGGGAGCAGGAGGTCGTCAGTTCGAATCTGGCCACCCCGACATTTCCAACACACTTGCATTAATTTTGCAAGTGTGTTTTTTTTATCGCGAAAGTTCCAATTTAAGAACGCATATATTTTTCGGCTGTAAAAATTTCATCAAAAAAGACATTTCACGAGAAAGTAAGGCTCCCTCTTGAAATGTCTTCTTAAATCAACTCTAAACTTAACAGTATATAAAATACAGACTATACAACGTCTAGCATTACTTTTTAAAGCCAGATTTTACCAGTAATGCATCTACAGTAGGCACTTCTCCTCTAAATCGCTTATAAAGAACCATTGGATGCTCACTGCCTCCTTGAGATAAGATATTATCCCGAAACGATTTTGCTGTAGCCGTATCAAAAACGCCATTTTTCTTGAATAAAGAATATGCATCTGCTTCAAGGACTTCTGCCCATTTATAACTATAATACCCTGCAGCATAGCCTCCTGCGAAAATATGACTAAATGCTTGACTGATTTGACATCCTTCTAATAGTGGCAATAAAGAGACTTTACTTATTGCCTTCTTTTCAAAATCCGCAACATTAATCACAAGCGGCTCATCTACAGTATGATATGCCATATCAAGCATCCCAAATGAAAGTTGACGCAAAGTTGAATAACCTGCTAAATAATTTTGGCTCGCTATTATTTTTTCCACTAACTCTTGTGGCATTTTTTCACCCGTTTTATAATGTTCTGCAAACATATCCAAAAAATCCTTTTCAAGCGCCCAGTTTTCCATTATCTGCGATGGCAACTCTACAAAATCTCGATATACACTTGTTCCCGTAAGACTTGGATAAGTGCCATTTGCCAGCATGCCGTGTAAAGCATGTCCAAATTCGTGTAAAAAAGTAGTAAATTCGTTAAATGTAAGTAAGGCTGGCTTTGTATCAGTTGGTTTGGTAAAATTACAAACATTCACAATATGAGGGCGTTGCTCTATTTCGCTTCGCTTCCATTGGTCTCGAATATCATTCATCCATGCACCATTACGCTTACCCTCACGAGGATAAAGATCGGCATAATATAAGGCTAAAAAGGTGCCATCTTTATCAAAGACTTCATACACTTTTACATCTGAATGATATACCGGAAGGCTTGTGTTTTCTTTAAATATTATACCAAAAAGTTTTGTAGCTAATGAAAAAAGAGCACTCGTTACTTTTTTTACCTCAAAGTATGGACGCAAAGTCTCCTCATTAACACTATATTTTTCCTCTTTCAATTTTTCTGCATAAAAAGACCAGTCATAGGGTTGTAGTTCAAAATTTGCACCATTACGTTTAGCATAACTTTGTACCTCTGCCAATTCCTGCTTTGCAAAAGGCACTGCCGCAGTAAATAAATCATTAAGTAATTTATTTACATTTGTTGTATTTTCAGCCATTCGCTCCTCTAAAACATAATCAGCATATACCTTATAGCCCAATAATTTTGCAATCTCAAGACGAAGTGAAACAATATTTTGAATTATCTTATTATTATCATTTTCATCTCCATTATTGCCTCTCGTAGCATAGGCAATATAAATTTTTTTGCGAAGGTCTCGATCCTCTGCATACTTCAAAAATGGAGAAAAACTAGGCTGTTGTAAAGTAAATGTCCATCCTTTTACTCCTTTATTTTTGGCGACTCTTGCTGCCTCTTCTATTACGGCCTCTGGCAAACCGTTTAGTTGAGTTATTTCAGTCAATGTCATTGCATAAGCGTTTGTGGCAGCAAGTACATTTTTCTTAAATTCAAGAGTTAACATTGAAAGTTTTTCTGATAACTCACGATACTTTTCCTTTTCTTTTGCATTTAGATTTGCTCCTTTCCTTGTAAATGATTTGTAGGTTTTATCTAATAGCATGACTTGCTCTGGAGTAAGATCTGTTCGATTGGTTTCATTATATACAAATTTTACCTTCTCAAATAATTTTTCATTCAAATTAATATCATTACTGTATTGAGTTAGCAAAGGCATAATTTCCTGTGCAATAGATTGCATTTCAGAATTTGTTTCTGCTTCATTTAGATTAAAAAATATACTTGTAGTACGAGAAAGTAGTTGTCCACTATACTCCAATGCTTCAATTGTGTTTTCAAAAGTTGCAGGGGCAGTATTCTCAATTATCGCGGCAATTTCCGTTCGCCCCTGCTCCATACCTAGCATAAATGCAGGCATATAATGTTCATTCTTGATTTTATTAAATGGCGTTGCACCATAAGGATTTGTAAATTCTCCCAATAATGGGTTTTGATTGCTGCAACTTGACAACAAGGCAGCACTTGCAATAGTTAACATAAAATTTTTCATTTTTAACGGGTTTTAGGTAATAAATAAAAACACATCTAACTCGGAATAATATGTGCAATTCGTTTAGCAACACGTTGTAAACGTTTTCGCTCTAATTCTTGCATCAAGCGTTTAAGGACATCAAAATATAATAATATATAAAAGAATGAAGTTGACAGCCATAAAATAATAAGGTTGAACCACAATGTGTCAATTTTCCATGTACCAATCATTTTGTAGGGAGCATATAAATGAGCTCGTCCACAATGAGATAGGGGGACTCTAAAAATAGGATCTTTTATTTGAACAAAACGATTTTTTTCAACGCGTATTTTATCAAACTCATTTTGATTAAGTACAACTTCCGTAAGAGCTTTATTATGATGCGCCTGTTTAAAGTTCACTAAAGCATCACGTCCTCCTAACTTATGCTCTATTTTTTTTAAACACTCACTATGATGCTTTGCTAATAAACGTGACTGATAGCCAAGAACTTTACGCAAAGAGTCAATATTACCTAAAGATTTATCAAGATAACTTGAGGTATAATTCTCTACTGTAAGGCTATCTTTTGTAAGGATCTGCAAATTAGACAAATCTGCAATAGCCTGAATTTTAGGCAGTTCATTACGAAGCAAACTCAAGCGTTGTGTAACTTCAGGAGTATTGTGTTTTATATCTTGAGCAAGCATTACCATATTAGCGTGTAACTGTGGCAAGTAAAAACCCGTCAAATAAGACAAATGACTACTTTTCATGTCGCAATCAAACAAATCTTTTTCATAAGCATTATTCTTAAACTGTGCGACCGCTAAGGCCTCGTATGCCCACCGAGAAATCATCGCATCTGCAACTATTGGCACATAATCACTTGAAGCTAGTGTTTTATACAATTTTTCAAAACGAACCACAACTCCACTAAATAATAACTGAGGCACTAAAATCAATGGAATTAAGATATAAATAGCTAATTCTGAGTATAAAGCCGCTGAAATATTAAGTCCTATCAAATTCGCACATACAGAGGCCGAAAACAAGACAAAAAAATACTCCATTGTAAGTCCTTGAATTTCAAGAATAGAGTTTCCTACAAAGGTGAAAGATAAAGCTTGAATTGCAGAAATCATCATCAAGACCAAAACCTTTGACATTAGGTAACTATTGCGACTAAGATTCAAAAATCGCTCTCGTTGCAAAACTTTTCTATCCTTAATTATTTCTTGCGCACTAGTAGATAATCCAAAGAAAATTACGGCGACTACACTCATAAATAAATATGACGGAATATTACTATTTTCGCTAAATACATAAGCACTTTCATCCATCGAATTGCCTGCAATGAACTTCGTGAAATAGCCTAAAATAAATGCTAGAATAGGAGCTTCAAGCATTGCAATAAGCATATATTGACGATTCGCAAGTTTTGCGCTAATAGTACGACGCATGAAAATGAATAATTGTTTAATGCGTTGAGG
>JBOFDL010000195.1:0-3243 GCA_051646985.1 Bacteroidales bacterium
CTTTACCTTAACGGCAGGGCTAAACTGAATATCATCTTTTCGCTGAAAAACCACCTTTTCACCCTTTTGAAATGCTTCGATATATGGGTGAATATTCTCATTGGCTTCAAGCCTAATATCCTCTACGGTATCTTTGGTAAAAATTGCTTGCAAACCACTATTGACCTCTATGGTGCGAAAGTTGGTAAATGGCATATTGTGCGAAACGATATTTCCCGAAGGGCTTATCTCTTTGTTACAAGAGCCAAGTAATACTGTACATAATAGTGAAGTGAAAAGAAGTCGGCACATATGTAATGATGATGATGTGTGTTATTTATGCAATATGATGCGGTGCAAAGGTAAATGTTTTTTTTATCTAAAATAAAAATTTAGGCTTGCGGAGTATTCCGAAAGTGTCTTTTTATGCAAAAACCTTCTTTCGGAGGCTTCCGACACTTCCTTTTTGTGCAAAAATCGTCTTTCGGAACTTCCCGAAACTTACTTTTTGTGCAAAAACATACTTTCGGAAGTTCCGAAGATGTCTTTTTGGACAAAATCCTACTTTCGGGAAACTCCCATCGTTTGAGGGATATGAAAGAAGCCGAATTTTTATATCTACATTTGTGCGATTTTTTTTTCTATTTGAGCTTCTTTGGATATGGAGACCAATCATAGCAATGATATCTTTGCATTGGCAGAGCAATTTGTTAATTATACCTTTCAGTCTGTTTTTTTGACAGGCAAAGCAGGTACTGGAAAGACTACTTTTTTACGACATTTGGTAAAATCTACGCCTAAAACCGTAATCGTCGCGGCTCCAACAGGCGTTGCGGCTATTAATGCAGGAGGTGTTACGCTGCATTCTTTATTGCAACTTTCGTTTGAGCCCTTTATCCCAAACGGTGTGGAGAAACAAGAAACGCGGTTTTTTTCAAAGTCTAAAAAAGAACTCTTACGAAATCTCGATTTATTGATTATTGATGAAGTCAGTATGTTGCGAGCCGATACGCTTGATGCCATTGATGCTACCTTGAAACGTGTCAGACGAAATAATACGCCTTTTGGTGGGGTACAAATGCTGTACATTGGGGATATGTTTCAATTGCCTCCTGTGGCAAAGAATGAGATATGGAATATATTAAGGGAGTATTATAAAAGTCCTTTCTTTTTTCATGCCAAGGTCTTAGAGAATAATCCGCCTTTGTACTTAGAGCTTAAAACCGTTTTTCGACAACAAAATCAAAACTTCATCGAACTCCTCAATAGAGTCCGCACAAATGAGGTTACTTGTGATGATATTGAGTCCTTAAATGCTCGCTACATTAAGGACTTTACTCCCAAAAAAAACACGCATTATGTAACGCTCACCACGCACAATCATCAAGCAGATGCTATTAATAGCAGTGAATTAAAGGGTTTATCTACAAAATCATTTGTGTTCTCTGGAAAAATCGAGGGCGAATTCCCTGAACACGCACTGCCTACGGATATGAAACTTGAACTCAAAGAAGGCGTGCAGATTATGTTTATCAAAAATGATATGGGTGAAAACCGCAGGTATCATAACGGAAAAATTGCCCGCATTTCAAGCATCAATAAGGATAGAATTATTGCACTTCTTGCCGATACAGATATTGAGGTTGAGGTTCCAAAAGAAACCTGGCGAAATTATCGTTATACGTTGAACAAAGAATTGGGCGAAATTCAAGAAGAAATATTGGGCACCTTTACCCAATATCCCATTCGATTGGCTTGGGCAATTACCGTTCACAAAAGTCAAGGATTGACCTTTGATAAAGTACAACTCGATATCAGTAAAGCCTTCGCCGCAGGACAGGCCTATGTTGCCCTCAGTAGATGCAAATCGTTTGAGGGAATTGTCCTTCAAAAACCCATCGACCGTGCTTGCGTACAAACCGATGAGTATGCCCTACAACTTGCGAAAAGCGAACTCCCAAAGTTAAAGATTGAGGAAATACTCTTGCAAAAAAAACAACAGTTCTTCTCCCAAAAACTTCTCCAACATTTTGACTGGAAGACCATCCGAATGATCATCTATGATTTTGATGCCTTATTGAGTGATAAAACCTCCGAAGACTTTGAACCTGCACACGCTTTGCTTGCACAATTAAAATGCCTTCTCAAAGAACAAGAAGAGATTCTCCGAAAATTTCTCCCACAACTCCAAATACTTGCATTTGATTACGAAAACTCAAACGACCTAAAACCCCTCGCAGAACGTTGTCAAAAAGCCGTAAAATACTTCTTCGATGACCTAATACTCCGTATGCTTGAACCCCTTCGCCACAACATAAACCAATTTATGGGCGCAAAAAAAGCAAAACAATACTACAAAAATTTGCAAGAAATTGAAGCGAATTTAGTACTCTTTCTCCAAAACTTTAAATGCGTAAAGTATAACCAAACGCCCCTCGTAAATGCCGATGAGTTGAAAATACCGCCTCGCCCAAATGTGCTAGAGTCTGCCTTTGAAAAATCTCCGAAAAAAGTCAAAGGTCAAACCATCCAAGAAACTCTTACATTACACAAAGAAGGATTGTCGGCCGAAAAAATTGCAAAAAAAAGAAGCCTCGCTAAAAGTACCATTTGTAGTCATCTCGAAAAATTAGTGGGCGAAGGAAAAATTGCAATCCATGAACTTCTATCAGAGGAAAAAATAGAACGCATCCTCCCCCTCGTAAAAGACATCGTGCAAGGAAATACTAAAACAACCTCCGTACTTGAACAACTCGGAGAGGATTACTCTTTTCACGATATACGCCTCCTTACTCAACATTATGTGTATTCGCAAATCATAAGTGAGTAAGTAGTTTCAATTATTTTCACTACTTTCGCCTCCGCAAAATAACCGTCTATATTTTTTTAAAATCCTCAATCATTTATCTATGAAAACCAACCGTTTATTAGTCCTTGCAGCCTCTTTTCTAATGCTTACCTCAATTACTTTTGCGCAAGAAGAAACACCCTCGCAAAAAAGAGATATTAACCGACTAAGCGAAGATTATTACATTCCCGCACGCTTCAAAGGAAAAACAATCCTCATCACAGGAGCCGCTCGAGGAATAGGAAAATATACCGCCATACGTGCCGTAAAAGAAGGCGCAAATGTAGTGGTAATGGATTGGCTGCCCGAAGTTGGAAAACAAACCGTTGACTCCATCAATCTAATGTATGCGAAATTAGGCGGTGGCGAAGCAATTTTTGTGAATGGAAGCATATCCGTTGATGAGGATTGTGATA
>JBOFDL010000196.1:0-3305 GCA_051646985.1 Bacteroidales bacterium
AATATGGCTTCATTTGAAGTTATAGGAGGTGAAAAACTACAAGGGTCAATTATCCCACAAGGAGCGAAAAATGAGGCTCTGCAGGTAATCTGTGCCGTATTACTTACCGCACAAAAAATCACTGTTCGCAATGTTCCTGACATTTTAGATGTCAATAAACTCATTGACCTTCTTGTTGCTATTGGCGTTGAGGTAACTAAGGAAGCCGATAGCACATTTTCCTTTTGTGCAAATTCGGTTAATGTAGATGCTTTGAGAACCAATGAATTTATGCAAAAAGCGGCAACTTTGCGAGGTTCAATTATGATGGTTGGTCCTCTACTTGCTCGCTATGGAAAAGTATATGCTCCACGTCCTGGAGGGGATAAAATTGGGCGGCGACGACTAGATACCCACTTTATTGGTTTTGAAAAACTTGGAGCAAAAGTAAGTGCTGTAACAGCGGCCGAAGTTTATTGCGTTGAGACGAAGCAGCATTTGCTTGGCACGTATATGCTACTTGAAGAAGCCTCGGTTACTGGGACTGCAAATATTGTAATGGCGGCTGTTTTAGCAAAAGGGAAAACGACTATTTATAATGCAGCTTGTGAACCCTACTTGCAGCAATTATGCAAGTTGTTGGTGCGTATGGGAGCCAATATTTCTGGAATTGGGTCAAATCTTTTAATCATTGAAGGAGTACGAGAACTGGGAGGTGCAGACCATACTATACTGCCAGATATGATTGAAGTTGGCAGTTTCATTGGAATGGCAGCAATGACACGAAGTGCTTTAACCATAAAAAATACTTCCTTTGAAGACCTCGGAATTATTCCCGAAACTTTTCGTCGAATGGGAATAAACCTTGAGGAAAAGAACAATGATATTTATGTGCCACAACAAGACATTTATGAGATAGAAACGTTTATTGACGGCTCTATTATGACCATATCAGATGCACCTTGGCCAGGGCTCACTCCTGATTTGATTAGTGTATTTTTAGTAATAGCAACACAAGCAAAAGGAAGTGTGCTTATCCATCAAAAAATGTTTGAAAGCCGCTTATTTTTTGTAGATAAATTGATTGATATGGGAGCCCAAATTATCCTGTGCGACCCTCACCGTGCTACGGTAATAGGGAATGAAAAAATGACGTTGCGTGCGACAGTAATGACCTCTCCTGATATTCGAGCAGGAGTAGCCCTGCTCATTGCTGCGATGTGTGCTGAAGGCAAGAGTATAATTCATAACATTGAGCAAATTGACCGAGGATATCAAAATATAGATACGCGACTAAACGCTTTAGGAGCCAAAATCATACGAACATCATAAAGGAAATACTATGCAAGTTGAAGTATTAAAATCAAAGATTCATCAAGCGACTATTACAGAAGCAAATCTTTTTTATGTAGGCAGTATTACCATTGACGAGGATTTAATGAATGCTGCGAATCTTATTCCTAACGAAAAAGTTACGGTTGTAAACATTAACAATGGAGAGCGCTTAGATACGTATGTTATCAAAGGGAAAAAAGGCTCTGGTATTATTTGTTTGAATGGACCTGCTGCACGAAAGTGTCATCAAGGAGATGTTGTGGTGATTATGTCTTATGCACAAATGGACTTTGAGGAGGCAAAGAAGTTTACCCCATCACTTGTTTTTCCAGATAAAGAAACCAATCTTTTGATACCCTAACCCGCTTTGTCTAGATGAACGCTACACTTAAAAAAGCATTACAACTTTCGTTTTTTCTTTTACTTACCGGTGCTCTTTTATGGTATAGTTTCAAGGATATATCCCTTGAAAAACTTTGGATAGACCTTAAATCCGCAGATTACTCATGGGTTGTTATAGCCATTGCATTTGGCTTTATTGCTTATATATCTCGTGCAATTCGATGGCAATTATTGATTGCTCCTTTAGGGCATAGTGCGAAATTTCGCAACGTATTTAATGCCGTAGCAATAGGATACTTTGCTAACTTTCTATTTCCTCGTTTAGGCGAAGTTGCACGCTGTGGTGCACTTACCAAGACCGAAAAAATTCCACTAAACAAATTAATTGGAACCGTAATTGCAGAACGCTTTTTTGACCTTATTTGTTTACTCATTATTCTTTTCACCACAGTTATTCTACAGATAGATACGTTTGGGACATTTATGCAACAAAACATACTTCAAAAAGCAAGTACGAATAGTGCTACATCTTTATTCAATCTTACATTAATTATTACAATTAGCATTACTCTCTCAATCATTTTAGGATTTATATTTCGAAAAAAAATACGATCCATTTCATTTGTACAAAGCATTATTCATTTTGCACGAGGTATGGCAGAAGGTTTTAAGAGTATTCTTTCAATGCAAAAACGCACACAATTTCTACTTCACACCTTAATCATTTGGACTTGCTACTGGGGCATGGCATTTGTATTACTTCAGTCTCTCCCTGTAACAGCGCATCTTTCACCACTTGATGGACTCGTGATAATGTTACTTGGAAGTTTTGGCATTGTTTTACCCACAAACGGAGGACTCGGCGCATTTCATGCCATTATTAGTATAGGAATGCATGCCATTTACGGAATTGCAAAAGAAGAAGGAATGGCATACGCAACCATTTCACACGAATCACAAATGCTATTTATGTTAGTCGTAGGCTTATTCGCGTATCTACAATTATTTTTATTTGCAAAACAATCACGCAAATAGAATATACACATCTATTTACAATTAGTAATTAATTCACTTGTTTATTATGAACACCAAAGAACTTTTAGAACGTAAGCCCTTAGAATTGATAACAGATAAAATTATTGAACGCAGTCGGTTACCACAATTAAGAGCCATTTGGACAATGAAAGAAAAAACAATCGTTTTTACCAACGGATGTTTTGATATTTTACATCGAGGGCATATTGAATCGCTTGCACAAGCGCGTGCATTAGGCACAAAACTTGTTGTGGGATTAAACTCCGATGCCTCCGTACGCCGTCTTAAAGGCGCAAAACGACCCGTGCAAGACCAACAAACAAGAGCCTTAGTTCTTGCCTCATTACAATTTGTATCACATGTTGTGATTTTTGATGAAGATACCCCTTATGAACTCATTAAATTAGTGCAACCCGATATTTTAGTAAAAGGCGCAGACTATAATGCTCAAGATGTAGTAGGTTACGATATTGTTACTGCAAATGGCGGACAAGTTATAAGCATACCACTCATAGAGGGATACTCTACGAGTAAACTTGTAGAAAAAATGAAACACTAAGTAGAACAGACTTTTGTCGTAAAAAGATTAAATATTTGGTAGTCTCAATCGCTCA
>JBOFDL010000197.1:0-2904 GCA_051646985.1 Bacteroidales bacterium
ATAGTATCATCAAGAAAAGGACGGTTCTTTGCAACATTTTGAGAGAAAATAAAGTGTCTATTTTGCGCATCGGTTTTACAATGCAGCAGCATCTATACAAGTCTTGTTTCTAACTGCTTATTTTCGTGTGAGTTGTGTAGATGCAGCTGCATAGAGGAAGGGGAAAGCAGGCTAATTTGGGCTTAAAGGTACAAAACTAAGGCGCAGCTTTTCCAAAAAAGCGTTGATATTTCGGCTTCCTTTGGTAAAACTGCAAGTATAAGGCAGGATACATTAAATAATCGAACAAGAAGAAAGGCGTTTTAAATTCGATAATATCGTGAATAACAGCATTTTCGCCTTGCTTTTCAACTAAATGCTGGTGCTTCCATTTGCTTAGAAAAAAAGGAAGTTGTACCCCCTCATCTATAAAATAGGCTGCGCTTTCCTCAATATTTTCTTCGGTAATCACGGAAACCCAGTCTTGAGAAAAGAACAAAAAGGACAAGGAAATATGCACTTTGCTGCCTTTACTTGAGCCTTCAAACGCCATAATTTGCGCAGCAGGGAAACTCGGCTTCAAATAGTTCAACAGTTTCTCATCAAATTGACGAAAAACGGTGAGATAATTCCCTTGCACAGGGGTAGAGATGCGAATTTTCATGGATAAGAATGTGTGTTTGAAGGAAAACAAGGAGGCAGGGGAAAAAGTTCTTGATTAGACCTAGCAAGGTTCAGGAAAAACCTTGCTAGGTCTGAAAACCCCTTTATTCCACCTTATTTACCGAATATCTCCCCTTCGATGTCGCGCTTTTATTCCAAAGAATGAGCGCGTTGGGACTAGCATGGGCATCAAAACCTAGCTCCTTGACCGCGAAGGTTTGGCTACTATAGGGCGCAATGAAAGCTACCCTTGAAGGCATTGTTGCTTGCGTACTCGTGCTAATATAGAGGCACAGGGACGTATTTCCTTGATTCTTTACTTCATAATAATCTGATACTAAGATATTTGTAGAAAGAACAATCTTAGCATCTACCTCAATCACTTTGCTTTCTTTATGCTTCGTATTAGGTACAGGCAATAAATAACTACGGTATTTTGCTTCATTTTCACTGTCATAAATAAGTTTCCCTGCCCGACAAGTTTGGTAGGTAAATTCATTCATTGTGGCATATATTTCACGCCTTTGCTGCGCCGATGACATTCTTGTTCCCGTAAAATTTGCTTGTGCTATCATTTTCACTGACAAATCGTCATGTAGGGTCAAAATTTGGCTAATCCTTTGGTTATCAAAACCGATATTAACAAGCTGCGCTTGATGGGCAAAGCATTGAGTATGAAGCGTCTTTAAGAAAATAACCATGCGGCTTGCCGTTTTGACTGCCGCTGCATATTCCTCAAAGCCAAAAAGCAGTAGTTTCCCTTTATCATTCTCAAAAGCATTTTCCACAAAGGGCTTCACCCGCATTTGATTGAGTTTCCTTGCCTGCTGCATTAACATATCAACCTCTCCCGAAATGCTTGTACTCATATCCACCACATCTTCATCACTCATAAAAGCCTCCGCCGCATTTATCGCTGCCTGCCAATTTATTTCCCATGTTGAGGCAAAGCGAGTAGGGTTATATGCTTGAAAATGAGCCTTATCTGCGCGATAATAGGCAAGTTTTACTTGTGCTAATAGGAGTTGGTCATGGTAAGAAAATTGTTCGATGGTCATAATTTGTGTGTGTTTAAACCGCTTCGAGGGTCTTCGACCACTCGAAGGGTAAGGTTAGTTTTGAGGTTTTTCTTGCCTTTATATTGGAAATATCTTCTCACTTCTTGCTTGAACACTATGATTTGAAACACCATTTTGATATTAGGTTTGAGAAGATTCTTACAGAATAAGACCATAGAAAAAGCATATTTATTAAAATTAAATATTATTTATATAACTAATTTAAATAAAGTTAAACTATTCCTACCCTTCGAGTGGGCGAAGCTCCTCGAAGGGTTTTTTATCAAAAATGATACCATTTATTTACTTTTATTATACAAAGAAAGCAAAAGTATTAATAAGGTAGGCTTTATTGCGTGATAATATGACTTCTATTGTGTGATGTTTAAATTATCATTGTATTATATATGACTATATATTTTATACCTTAATCTATAGTCTTATCTAAAAAAGGTAATACTTAATCTTTCTATTCTAATCACTCATATACTTCTTATATGCATACTTTTACGAAATACAGATTATCTTATTTATAATAAACTAAGATAAAATTGTTATTCTATTCATTTAAAATGACTATACAACAACAAAACCTCTTGCTTATCTGTTCCCAATACCAACTACTCTTTTTCTTCAAACTGTGTAACCTAGCCCTAAAAATCATTTGGATAGTTGGGTTTTCGTTAATAAACTTGCATGAATTATTCTTTTTTCGCGTTATCACTACTACTTAGCTAGATAAAACAATGAACATCATAAAAATAACTTGTATTCTTTTCTTTTTGAACGCGCTTGGGCTTCTCGTTTGGGGGCAAACTGCGGGTGTGGCTACGGTTTGGCATTTTGGGAGAAATGCGGGCATAGATTTTAGTACGGGAACTGCCGTTGCCATTCAAGGTCCTTTTATCACAAATGAGGGCGTGGCTGCGATTTCTACTGCCAATGGAAACCTGTTGTTTTCGACAGATGGGGTTAAGATTTATGATAAAAACCTCGTAGCAATGCAGAATGGGGCGGATTTATTGGGGGATATTTCCTCTACCCAATCAGGCGTAATTGTGCCAAATCCCGCCAATCCGCAGCAATATTATGTGTTTACGACAGGGGCTGAAGTGGGCGTAAATGCGGGCAGTGTGTATGATGGGGTTGCTTATTCTTTGGTGGACATGGGCTTAAATAATGGCTTGGGGGCGGTAGTGACTGG
>JBOFDL010000198.1:0-2080 GCA_051646985.1 Bacteroidales bacterium
AATAAAGTTACATTTATACTCTCATATATTTCACTACACATTAAAAGTTAATGAACTAAAAACCAATAATTTAAGCCGCCACACTAATTCAGAAGCTGTGGTCAGTGAGCTTTTCGAACTGATAATCAATCAATTAGGATTTAAACATATTCTTATAAACTTCGAGGAGAAAAATAAAAAGGTAAGGCTTGTTAATAAAGGAGTGTTGATGTTTTGGGCAATTATAATGTATTGTTTAAAATATTATATGGATATACAAGTGTGCATATTTAGAAGTTGTTTAGTTATTCGCTAACTCAACCAGCTTCTAAAAGAGATAATTAATTGTAACCATTCGTAAAATAGGGAATGATTATTTACAAATACCTTATAAAGAAAGAATGGTTTTTAATCTTACGAATGGTCGAAGATATTCACAATGGTTAAAAAGCAAAAAAATAATTGTTTGAAGCCTAAAAAAAGGATTTATTTACCTTCAAATAGTTGTTTGAAAGCCTAAAAAACAATTTATTGCCTTCCAAACAGTTGTTTGAAGCCTAAAAAAACGATTTATTTACTTTCAAACAGTTGTTTGAAACCTAAAAAAACAATTTATTTACCTTCAAACAGTTGTTTGAATCATAATCTATTCATCATTTATGCTTCCTGTTTTTTTCCCTACCTTTATATTGAAAAGATATTCTCAAATTTTACTTAAACACACTATTTCAAAATATGGTATTGAAGCAAAATTTGAGAAAAATCTTACAGATGAAAGAGTTAAAGAAGAAGAAAGACTTATTAAAATAGGTACTAATTCCTATAAAATGAAAAAGCTAACAAGAAGTTGCTCAATGGCGTACTTCTTGTTAGCTTTTTCATTTGCTCATTCTCTATTTAAATTGCTGATTGACAAAAATTAACTTCCACAACCGCCACAACCACCACCGCAGCCCCCTCCGCCGCCACCACAACCGCTTCCACCATCACCGCCACTGCTTGAATCAGAAACGGGCATTATAACGGTTGCAATCATGAGGTAGTCGGTATCTTGTTGAGTGGCAAGTGCTTCCGTTTTTTGGAAATGATTGGCTGAATAGAAATAAGTAATAAACATAACAGTAATCCCTATTATCATTCCAGCTAAAGTAAATATTAAAAAGCCGATAGGTTTGCCATTTTCAATGCCCATAAGGAGGCGTGTAAGCCCTAATGCAAGCATCGCACAGCTTAAACTTATCGGTAGCCATTTAAAAACAAGCATGGGATAATAACGTTCTATTTTTTCTTGCAATTTGGCGGCTAGTTTTTTAATGCGTTGAAAATCAGGAGTGTTAACGGCAGATAATTGTAAGTCTGATAATTTTTTTCCTACCGCTAATTTATCCCAAATTTGCCCTTCTCTGATTTCATTAGGCTCATAAAAGGCATCTTTTTCTATAATAACACCTTTTTTATCTATGCTAAAGGCTTGTTTTTTCCTCAAATTAGCTAATATTAGGGTCGTATATTGCTTTTCAAAGGGCTGACTAAGGTTTAACGCGGCTGCCTCGTATTCGTTTAATTCATATATTTTTGCCAAATTATTCATATCTGCTTGAATAGTAGGCATAAACACTATCCGATATAGCCAAATGAAGGCAAGGGAAATGCCAAAAAGTACCAATAGTGCTACCACGAAATTGATTCCTTTTAGGCTAAAAATAAGGGAATATAAAGTGTGATAAAATAAGGTCGTCAAACCCGAAATGAGCAGAACGGCGGTTAAAATGGGGCGTTGTAAGAAAAAATATAGGCTATCATTTTGAAGATAAGCGAAATCAAAAGTAGGTAACTTGTCTTCCCAGATGTCGGTAGGGGGCTTTTCACCAAACAATAGGGCATAACTTTCTTTCGTTTGGGCATGAAAATTTTGATACTTCTCTTTTTCGCTTTGTCCCCCTTTTGAAGGAAGATGATGGAGGGGATTTTGCAATACATTGGCGCACAAATCTTGATAAGACTCGGTGTAAATGAGGTGCAAATGCCAAGCCTCGTCAATCGTTTCAGAAGGCGAAACAATATGTTTAGCCGTTGCAGCTAAAAACAGGAACTTGCGGTA
>JBOFDL010000199.1:0-8865 GCA_051646985.1 Bacteroidales bacterium
ATATGTTAGGATTAACGGAGGAATTCTCTCCTCGTTTTTTGCGCCGCTATCACCACCTGCATAATGAAATGCGAAATGCCATTGTTGCATATATTGCAGATGTACGTAACAATAGATTTCCCAACGAAAGGGAGCAGTATTAAACACTATGAGACCCCACATCTTGTACGAAGACAATCATTTGCTTGTAATAAATAAGCAAGTTGGAGTTTTAGTACAAGCGGACAAAGAACACAATGAATCGCTAGAGGAGCACATTAAGTACTTTATCAAAAAGCGTGATAAAAAACCCTTTGACGTGTATTTAGGAATTCCCCATCGCCTTGACCGCCCTGTAAGTGGCGCCGTATTATTTGCAAAAACGAGTAAAGCACTTACTCGTATTAACAAAATGTTTCAGCAAGGAGAAATATATAAAACGTACCATGCGATCGTTAAAAATAAGCCTCCTCAAAATACAGAGCTACTCACTCATCATATTGTTCGCAATGAAAAACAAAACAAATCCTATACTCGTCTACAACCGATTAACAATAGCAAAGAAGCGCGCCTACATTATACCATAATTGCACAAAGCAAGCAATATTTTTTACTAGAGGTTGAACTCCTTACAGGACGACATCACCAAATTCGCTGTCAACTAAGTGCGATAAATTGTCCAATTAAGGGTGATTTGAAGTACGGATTTTCTCGCTCTAATCCAAATGGAGGGATATCATTGCATGCACATAAACTCCGTTTTATGCATCCTATACGTCATGAACTTATTGAAATTATCGCTCCCTATCCTCAAGGTGATATTTGGGATAGTGGGTTTGCTCTATAAAAAGCCCTTCTAAAAAGCATGAAAATGTACAGAAACCCTTGCTCTAAACAACTCATTCTCCAAATATTATTTTACATAGACTCGCAATTTTTCCACTTGTTTACTCGTAAGAATATTATGTTGTCGCAATTCATCAAGATTTGGCACACTTCCTTTTCGCTTAGCATACTGCACAATCCCTCTCGCAGCATATGCTCCAATGTATGGATGCCGACGCATTAACTCAATATTTTCAGGCTTAAGAGAGAATTGTTTTAATTGTGTCGTATCTACAGAGAGACGATTAAAGTGACGTTCAAGGAATTCCTCTTTAACGTATTGTATTTCTAACAATTGTTGCACTTCATAATAGCCTCCTAACTGCTCTCTATAAGCCACTATTTTTTTTGCAAGATAATCTCCAATACCTGATAAACTTCGTAGAGCAGCCGTATCTGCAGAATTCAATTCTACTACAGTATACTCTTTTTTACGCCATCCTGTATCTCTCCGAGTAGAGACAATTGCCAGAGTATCCTGTATTTGCACATATGAGGATAAACGATTTCGTTGTCTTTCGGTTATAACCTGCACTTTCAAAAAATCAGCAACTGTGCGAAATACAGCACCTCGCTCTCTATACTTCACTATAGCCGTTGCTTGTTTTAAGGAAAATCCAAGTAAGATAAGCGAATCAAGACTGATATTGTTAGGATCAAAACTAAAGACTTTATCGGTTTTTTTTACCTCCTTTCTCCCTTTATATTCAATAGCATTTTTCTCCAACAGGTCATACTGCACTTGTTGTGTTTTTGATAACTGTTTTGCATATTCTCGTAATAATCCAATATCGGAATACTCTGACTCTTTTGGAAAAAAGTGATATAAATATGGGATGAAAATAAGTATGAAAATAATCAGACTAAGAGTAATAATTCCTTTTTTCTCACCATTTGAAAAAGTATTCCATACTTTAAAAAATCGTTTTTTCATTGTAAATCAATCTATTTTAAAAAGGATAACCCAATGCTATAAATAAAGAATTGAATTGAGATGAAAACCAATCACGTGGATGTACAAAGTAATTATCTCGAATAGTAGGATCATGTAAGCGAATACCATAATCTGCGCGCACAATCAAAACATTAAAATTAAGACGTAGTCCAAGACCCCAGTTGACGGCAATTTGCTGTGGCAATTCTGATAACTTAAAAAGTGCTCCTTCTCGATTATCATCTGAACGAATTGCCCAAATATTACCAGCATCAACAAATAATGCTCCTTCTAACTTCCAAAACATTTTAAATCTATACTCTACATTCGCCTCAAGTCGCATATCTGCAAGATGGCTTAGCATATTTACACTTTCAGTATGTGAACCTGGGCCCAATGTCCGAATTTGCCACCCTCGCATACTATTCGCGCCACCACTATAATACATCTTATCAAAAGGAAGAGAGTAGGAATTACCATAAGGAAGGCCAATCCCGACTAAAAAGCGAGAAGCAAGAGTATTTTTAGAGTTAAGTAAATGAACTGAAGTAAATACAAGATCAAACTTTACAAATTGAGCAAAGCGAGTATTTATCGTATTATAATAATATGAATTTGTCGTAGTATCAAGAATGTGCGGAGTATTAGATAGTTTATATCCTGCCCATAACATATTTCCCTTTAGATCAATATCAGCACGCACATGGTAGCGAGACCGGAGTAAAGGATTACGAGTATTATAGATGGTCGAGAATGATCCGCCCAATAAAAAAGTATTTCGATACGAACTCTGTAAATAAGGATTATCTTTTATACTTTCTTGAAAACTCTCAGTGATCTTAAGTACATTAATAAGGTTTATATCAATAGGATTATAAATAAACATCATATTTCCTAAGTTTCGCCAAGAGTAACCAAATGTAAAGGAAGACATTCCTCTCACATAGTCTGGGCGCTGTTGAAAATCCCCTGATAAAGAAATTTGGGTTCGTGGACTAACAACATTTTTATATGCTTTTAATTTAAGCGGAGCTAAAAATTGCGGAATATTTAGAGAAATCGTTCCTCCAAACTCAATAGAGTTTTGTAGTATTGAGTCGGCATATAACTGCACCCGTTGATAAGCTGCTGTTAAACTAATATCTAGAATTTCAGCTCCGCGAAATAAATTCTTGTGTTGATAACTACCTGTAACAGCGGCACCAAATAATCCATTTCCACTCATTGATATCTCTCCTCCCCACATATACCCCTGTCTCAAAAAAGGCGATAATTGTATAGTTCCAACCAATGGACGAGGATTTTTTATCGTCATAAGCGAAGTATCAACGCTTACTTCTTCAAAATTAATATCTATTGACTTAAACAAGCGTAATCCTGCCAAATTTGCATAAGTTCTATTAATATCTTGCTCTTTATAAAGTTGAGATATTTTTATGGCATTATTAAGTGCAAAAAGTTGCGGTCTAATAAAAGGAAGTCCTCTCGAAGTATTACATTCTCGACAGATTAAATGAAAATCATGACGAAAAATAGTATCCCAACCTGCAAAATAATTTTGCTCTATTAATGCTTTTTCAGTGCTAAAATTAGGATTCAATACAAGTTTTTGAACATAGAATTGCCGATGATTACGTCTTAATGCATTTTTACCCAAAGCCTCTCTCTCTAGCACAAGTGTTAAATTCACCATGCGAGTATTAAGTGCCGTATCTGCTTGATAAGTAATATAACTATCATAAAATCGAAAGTAGCCTCTATTGCGCATATCCGTTGCAATACGCTCACTTTCTTTTTTAAGCAATTCTCCATCAAAAATCACCCCCGTTTTAATAAGTTTTTTAGTGGGATTTACAATAAAAGACGTGTCAATCAAACAAGTATCTCTTATATCATAAGTGATTGTATTGACTCTATAAGGGCTTTCTAATTGAACAGAGTATAAAACCTTGGCTTTTCTTCGTTTGCTAACAATTTTCTGCTGCACTTTAGAGCCATAAAAACCTCGATAAGCAGCATACTCCTCCATACGTTGAGTACTTGATACCGTTAACATCGAGTCCAAAATTACAGGAGGTTCGCCAATACTGCGCATCCACCTATCCCAACGCCTATTTTTATCTGCGCTCAGATTATAGAGCCAAAGATTAAGATGGAATAGACCAAAAATAGAGGTATTCGGTTGTTGTCTAATCAATTTTCGAAACTCCCCTTCCTTAAGCCCATTTCCTTGCACAGTCACCTTACGTTTGTACAACAACACCTCTTCCTGAGGAACATGTTTCGTAATACTACAAGCATTCAGCAGAAAAAATAATGCGCTAACAAGTAGCGCTCTTTGCAAATAAAAACAGCGAGTTTGCAATTTGTATATCAGGCAAATAAAAACATCAAATTCTAACGTGCAAAGATAAACTTTTCTGCATAATGTAATATTTTAATTTTGGATGAATTACAGTTTTCTAATTTTGAAAAAACACATTCTACTACAACTCAAAGCACCGTATTTAGTTTACAAAACAATAATTGTTAATTCGTGTATTAAAAAAACTCTTATTTTTGTGGCGTAAGCAACCTTACTATTCATTATATGTTAAGTAAAACAACTATTAGCCTAATTCGTTCACTAGAGCACAAAAAATATCGCATCCAACACCAATTATTTGTTGCCGAAGGAGAAAAACTTGTAGGAGAATTGCGCATTCGAATGCAAGAAAAGTTTATTTATACAACGCAAAACAATGGTGATGGAGAGTTTATCTCCGCAAGAGACATGGCAAAGATTTCTTTTTTGAAAAATCCCAGTTCTATTTTAGGTGTGTTTGCATTACCCAATCGCAAAGATTTCACATTAACAATATCTCCCACTCCAAAACTCACATTAGTCTTAGATGGCGTACAAGACCCTGGCAATCTAGGCACTATTATACGGACGTGTAGTTGGTTTGGCATTAAGCAACTCGTATGCTCGCCATACACTGTTGACTGTTATAGTCCTAAAGTATTACAAGCCACGATGGGAGCCATTGCACAAGTACAAGTACACTATACTGAATTATTACCTTTTTTACAGCAACATTCGGACAAAGGGATTAATATATTTGGCACATTTTTAGAAGGACAACCCGTCTATGAGAGCAAACTCCAAGAAGGAGGCATCGTCATAATGGGCAATGAAGGACAAGGTATTTCTGCAGATATTGCTGCACATATTAACCTCCCTATCTATATTCCGCCCTTCAATCAAAAACAAAAAATTGAGTCCCTTAATGTTGCAATAGCAACATCAATAATATGTTATGAATTTTGCAAACGCTAGAATAATGTTTTCCTAAAAACATCAATACATCTGAATAATTATTGTAAAAAAACTATCTTTGTATATTAGTAAAAAAAACTGTGAAAAACAATCACACTATATTCTCCTTCCACAGTTACTTGCCAATAGTGCTTTTGGTAAGTAGTTTTGGCACGTTTACAAATGGATACTCTCAAAAGCTACAACAAATCATATATATTAATGACCCAATTGATGTGTCTTGTTCCGATAATAGTTATAATGAATTACCCACCTTTACGATAGCTAAAGATCCTACAGGCGGAGCGGGAGATCAAGAAGGGCTGAAAATTGTTTATAGAAAAATAAGTGGAGATTCAGACATAACAATACAAGATGGCAAAATAATAGTTTTCACTACAGCAGGGACGGCAACAATAGAAGCCTCACAACCAGGAGATGATCGCCACGAACCGGCAGTATCACAGAATTTCACCATTAAGGTTTCAAAAAGCACTCAAGGTCTAAGCGGGGAAAAAACAATTACAAAACATTATGACGACCCACCATTTCCACTCCATCATACGGCGAGTAGTGGATTGCGACCTGTTACATATAAGATTACAGGAGGAGATAAGCAGGCTATTGAATTAATAGGCTCAAAAGTCACAATTCTTAAACCGGGGAAGGTCACTATAACAGCATCCCAAGAAGGGAATGATTGCTATAGTTTGGTTCAAGTTCCAATTGAAATTGAAATTACAAAAAACACACAAACAATCATTGCCAACAATATAATAAAAGAGTATAATCCCGGAGAAGTATTTTCATTTGAAGCCTCTGCTGATACGAACGAGCCAATTGAGTATGATGTGCCAACTAACAACGCTATTAGCTATGATCCAGATACAAAGACTGCAAGCATACTTAACATCGGGGACGTAACGATAACTGCAAGACAAGAAGGCAATGATTACTATTACCCTACCTCAGAGACATTTAACGTTAAGATTACTCCAAAGACACAGCATATCTCAGCGAATAATATTATAAAAACCTTTGGGGATGCTGACTTCTCAATTGAAGCCATTAGTAATACAAGTAAACTTATTAATTATGAATTAATCTCAGGGAACGACGTAGTGAATTTATATAATGACAATTATATAAATATAATTTCAGGAGGGCAAGCTATTGTAAAAATCAGTCAAGATGGAGATGACCATCATTATCCTGCTAAAAAAGAAATTACAATAACCGTACTCCGTAAAGCGCAAAAAATTGAGCCTATAGAAAATATCAATAAATATCTAGATGAAGATTCATTTACCTTAACCGGCAGTGCCTCTAGCAGGCTACCAGTTAATTTTGTATCAACCAATACAGAAATACTCCGTATAGATAAGAAAAACACAGCATATATAGTTGGAAAAATTGGTTCTTCTCTTATCTATGCCATACAAGAAGGAAATAAAAATTATTTACCTGACACCTTTAGTTTCTATATCCGCATAATGGACGTCCCCCCACATATAATATTACAGCCATCCTCTATTGATGTAATTAATGGAGAATCAATCTGTCTTACGTCTGCTGCGACAGGCACAAATCTTCTTTATCAATGGCATTTCAATAATACTCCAATTGATGGAGCAACAAGCCCTAGTTTGTGTCTCGAGCATACAGACGATACAAATACAGGAGTATATTTTGTTACTGTAAGCAATTCAACAGACGCTGTTAAAAGTTTCGAAGCCTTATGTACATCTTATACTATTAAGGGGTTACTGGAGGGGATCAAAGTTTATCCCAATCCAACAAATGGACTATGTCATACAAGTAGTCCGTTATTAGAGTTACAAGAATTTACAGTTTACAATCTACGAGGCATGCCTCTATATTCAGGCAAACTCGAGGGCGACTCTCATACATTTAGTATAGCCTCGCTGCCATCTGGTTATTATATTGTACTTATCAAAACAGATAAAGGCACTAGTGCCAAACGAATTATGAAAATACAGTAAGAATTTTCTTCAAAATAAAATGTAATAATTGACTTGCAAAACCAAATAAAACAATTATCTTTGCAACCCAAGTTTTTACACCAAACTATATAAGAAATTATGTCAAGAATTTGTCAAATTACAGGGAAGGGAGTGCAACGAGGCAATAATGTATCTCACTCAAACATTAAAACAAAGAGAGAATTTCAACCTAATTTACGCACCAAAAAATTTTGGTTTGCGGAAGAAAATCGGTGGGTTACTCTTAAAGTCTCTGCTGCTGCAATACGCACAATTAATAAAAATGGCCTTAAAGCCACACTTAACAAAGCCACTTCAAAAGGGCTAATCTCAATTTACTAACCTTATTTTAAGAACAGCAAGATGGCTAAGAAAGGCAATAGGATACAGGTAATTTTGGAGTGTACCGAGCAAAGAGAAAGCGGAGTGCCAGGAATGTCTCGTTATATTACGACTAAAAACAAAAAAAATACGCCCGATCGTTTAGAGCGTAAAAAATATAATTCCTGCCTAAAAAAGGTAACTATACATAGGGAAATTAAATAGTAATACTAACTTAAAAAACACATACTACTATGGCAAAAAAATCAGTAGCAACTTTTAACGCTGATAAAAGTTCAGCAAAAAGTTATACAAAGTGTATTAAAATGATTAAATCCGAGAAAACAGGATCATACTCTTTCAAAGAGGATATTGTACACAATAATGAGGTGAAAAACTTTTTTGCAGGAAAATAATCATCCTCTATCATAATCTGCTTTTATAGCATATATATTTATAAGTTATAAAAAAACCTCCGGTGCATATGCACAAGAGGTTTTTTTAATTTCTAATCTATCTTATTAAATTATGTCATTCTTCCCTTTGTTTTCAAAGAAAAAAGATACTCCTCTAGAAAATCCGTCTTCCTTAGAAAAAAGTTTGCTGCAAACTAAAACAAATCTTCTTCAACGTATATCTCGTACTGTAATTGGAAAGTCAAAGATCGATGACGAGGTCCTTGATAAATTAGAAGAAGAGCTTATTTCATCAGATGTAGGCGTTACTACAACCTTGCGTATTATAGAACGCATTGAAAAACGGGTTGCTAAAGAGAAAATCCTAAATATAAATGAACTCCACTCTATCTTACGACAAGAAATAGAATCTCTTTTGGATGCGAATACTATTAGTAACTCCATTGATGTATCTGAGGGTCCTTATGTAATTTTGGTCGTAGGAGTCAACGGAGTAGGAAAAACTACAACCATAGGAAAACTTGCGGCTCACTTTATCAAACAGGAGAAAAAAGTCTATATAGGAGCAGCAGATACTTTTAGAGCAGCAGCAGTTGAGCAACTTAACACATGGGCGAATCGAGTCGGAGCTTTCATTGTTAAGCAAAATACAGGTGCAGATCCTGCAGCCGTAGCCTTTGATACAGTCAGTGCAGCAAAAGCCAATCAGGCAGATATTGTACTTATTGATACTGCTGGACGATTGCACAATAAAGTAAATCTAATGAATGAGCTCACAAAAATTCGCAATGTTATACGCAGAGTTATTCCAAATGCACCACACGAAGTTTTACTTGTTTTAGACGGCTCAACAGGACAAAATGCATATCGACAAGCAGAAGAATTCAGCAAAGCAACTGAAGTCACAGCTCTTGCAATTACTAAACTTGATGGAACTGCGAAAGGTGGTGTTGTATTGGGAATTTCAGAGCATTTCAAAATCCCGGTTAAATATATTGGGATTGGAGAGAAAGTTGAAGATTTACAAAC